>JAIYCA010000248.1 GCA_027488265.1 Planctomycetaceae bacterium | reverse complement strand
CGGACTCGCGAATGCAATCTCGAAGTCTGGCAAGGGCATCGAGCGTGCCACCAAAGTGCTGTCGAAAGTCTTGGGAGGCTTACGATGACCCCAGCCGAACTACTCCTCGCCTCGCGCGGAACCACGACTGGCGCAGCTGCGCGCATGAACCCGAACTCGTGTGCGTCGTCCGCAGTCGTTGACGCAATCAACGCAGCGCATCGCTCAAGCGCAGTTCGTCCGTGCTCAATTCGTCTTTCGTGGACAATCGGACTCGGCGGTCGACTCGAGTGTTTACTCGCCCCCCAAGGCCTCGCGATGAAGGCCCTGCTCACGTTCGAACCCGCTTCTTCGCGACCACTGCGAAGCATGGACTCCATGAAGTCGCCCGCTTCGATCGGCGACTGCGAAGTCCTCCACTCTTCCACAGACGACGGAGGCCAACAGTCGGTCACGTTGCGACTGGCAAACGGTCAGCGAGCAACGATCGAAGTCGTCGAGCGCGGTTCGGACTCGGAAGGCTCGCGATACCTCGTGTTCACTGATCTGCCGGCGCAACTCGGATTCCGCGGCGGAACGTACGTGCTCAACCGCGTTGATGTGGACGCGTAGCACAATGCGCCGTGCCCGACACGCCGTGTGTTTACGTCGAAATCACGGAAACTTCGAGGGCGTCTTTCGCTGCTTTTCGATCGCGACGATCGTGTTGGTCTCACCGCGGATCTCACCCACGACGTGTGCATGCAGTTCGTAGAGCGGTTGCTTTGCGGCCGCGATTTCTTCCGCGGCACGTTCGCCCTTGATCGCGAGCATCACGCCGCCAATCCGTAGAAATGGAATCGACCAGACCGCGAGGTCGCTCAGCGCACCGACTGCGCGCGATGTCGCGACATCGAACGACTCGCGCAATGTGCTGCGCGCGGCAGTTTCAGCGCGCGACTGCACCACTTTGACGTTCGAAAGCCCGAGCCTGCGCGCGACCGCCTCAAGAAACCGCGCTTTCTTTCCAGTCGATTCGATGAGGGTCCACGCGATATCGCGCCTCGTGATCGCGAGCGGAATCGCGGGAAGCCCTCCGCCTGAACCAACATCGATTCCTCGCGCGACCTCCGCGAGCGACTCGAGTGGCGCAAGCAGCGTGAGGCTGTCAACGACATGCCGCTTCCAAGCACTCTCGCGATCGATACGCGTGAGATTGAATCGCTCGTTCGTCACGAAGAGCATGCCGAGATAGCGCGCGAGCAGCGCTTCTTCTTCCGGCGTCACTTCGATCCCAAGGCGAGCGAGCATCTCGCGCGCCTCCGCATCGCATGGAATCGGCTCGGGCTCAGGCTCGAACGATAGCCATGCAGCGAGTTCTGCTTCGCGTGCGGCATCGGGAACGGACTTCGATCGCGACTTCGGGTCAGGCATGCGTTCTTTCGTCGATCACGCGTCAAACGCGCTCTTCTCACCACCCGTGGGCGGCCGAACCCCAATCCCCACAAGGAGACCGACGAGCGTCCAGCACGCGACAAGGCTACTGCCTCCGTAACTCACGAAGGGTAACGTGATCCCCGTGATCGGGAGAAGGCCGATCGTCATGCCGATGTTGACGACCATCTGCGCGAAGAGCAGCGCGCCAATCCCGACGGCGACGAGTTTCGAGAATCCATCGCGGACGACCCACGCGACGCCAAGTGCACCGATCGCGACCGCTGCGGATGCGAGGAGTGTGGTGAGCCCGCCGATCAGCCCGAATCGACACGACACCACCGCAAAGACCATGTCGTTGTGCTCTTCGGGAAGTGCGTTGAATCGAACGAGTGCCTGCGCGTGCTCGCGATCGTTTCCAAAGACGCCGCCGGCACCGACGAGTCGCATCGCTCGCCAGCCCTGAAAGCCAATATCGCGCTCATACCGCGTGTCGCCTTTGACCTGCGCCACGATCGCATCGATGCGCGCGCGTTGGTAAGGCTTCAACACCGCGAAGTACCCAATCGGCGCGGCGATCGCGCCGGCAACAAGTGCCGTCGCGACGAAGCGCTTCTTCGTGCCCGCCGCAATCAGCATGGCGACGAGTGTCGGTAGGAAGAGGAGCGCAGAACCGAGATCGGGCTCGAGCACGATGAGTGCGACGGGCACTGCGAACAACGCGAGTGGCACAACCAATGCGCGCAACGATCGCGGGCTGCCGCGCATCGCAAGCCACTGCGCGAGGCAGAGGATGAACGCGATCTTCGCGAGTTCCGAGGGTTGAAAATCGGCGGCGCCGAGATTGATCCACGCGCGCGCGCCGTTGCGCGGCGTCACGATCGAACGCGGAACAAACGGCAGCAACACGAAGACAAGGAGTGCAAGCGCGACGGCGAGAATCAGCCAGCAAGAGATGCGCAACGTGCGTGGTGACGCAAACGTGACGAGCAATGCGCACGCGATTCCGATCAAGAGAAACGCGCCTTGCCGCGTTGCGAGTTCTGGCCGCGTCAACGAAATCGACGCAATGCCGATGAACGAAAGCAGCAACGCGCCGGCGACGGAGAGCCACGCGGGCGTCGTCCACTGGATACGCAATCGCGAGCGAGCTTCGGTGCCCGCAAACAGCGCTCGAGGTGTGTAGCCGTTGCGCGTGCCGATCATTCGCGGCGCCCCCCCGCGCTTCGCATGGCCGATTCGCCGAGATAGCCTTCAGCGGCGAGGGCCCGCATTGCCGCGGCCGCCATCGGCCCTGCGACTTTCCCGCCCGATCCGCCGTGGTCGAGGACCACTGCAATCGCGTACCGGGGCGCGCTTCCCGCCTCGCCAACGAGCCCAACAAACCACGCGTGATCGGTCTGCACCATCGCGTCGCCAACCTTGAGTTTCGGCGCGGTTGCCGTGCCCGTCTTTCCCCAAATCTCAAGGCCATCGATCGCGAAGAGTTCCTCGCGATCGCCACCTTCGAGCGTGATGTGGTGGCCTGTGCCGTAGTTCTCACGCACACTCGCACGAAGCCCACGCAATGCTGCGTCGATCGCGCCACGCGGAATGCCAAGGTCTTCGCGCATCGGTGCATCGGCCGTCCGCACGAACCGTGGCGGAATCGCTACACCACCGCGCGCGATCGTCGCAAACGCTTGCGCCGCCTGCAGCGGCGTCCACGTGAGCGGACCTTGCCCAATGCCAAGAAGCACCGGACTCACGCGATCACGCTTCTCGCGATACGACACGAAATCTTCGGTGTCGGGCAACGAACCATCTTCTTGTTGCGCGAGGTCAGGCGAAATCTCCTCGCCCAAACCAAACTTCGCAAGCCACGTCACCAGTCGCTCGGGGCCGAGCCGGCGCGCGAGTTCATAGAAATAGATGTTGCAACTTCGCGCAAGCGCTTCCGATGCATCGAGTGGCCCATGCGTGGCCGTCTTTCCTTCGGCGCGGCGGTAGATCCAACAGCGCACCGCGTCTGGTTGATCGGGAAAGAAGTGTCCCTTGCATTCGATCCGTTCATCAGGGCGCGCAACGCCCTCCGCAGCCGCTGCACAGAGAACAAGCGGCTTGAGAATCGATCCGGGCGGATACGACGCGGCGGTCGGTCGAAAGATCTCAGGATGTTCGCGCGCGCGTTCTTCTTCCGACATCGCGGCGCCCTCTGCGAGCGTTGGTGAACTCGCCGCCGCGAGCACTTCGCCCGTTTCGATTTCGAGCACCACAATCGCGCCGTCGAGATTCCATCCAACCGGAAGTGGCCCGCCACGCGGATTGCCTTCGGGGTCGAATCCACGCTGGTACTGCTGGATTTGCGCCAAACGCGTTTCGGGTTCGAAGAGTGCTTGTAAGCGCGCGTTGAGTCGAACATCGATCGTCAGTTGGACATCGCGGCCATCCAACGGCGCGACGCGCGATTCATCGCCATCTTCAAGGTCGCGCTCGACGACGCCACGAATGCCGCGCAACGTGTCTTCGAAGCGTCGCTCCATCCCGCTCGCACCGACAACATCGCGATCTGCGCGATAGCCGCCGAGATCTGCAATCGCGCCGGAGGCCGCGTCGATCATCGGACGACGCTTGAGATCGTCGGGGAACACCTGCGTGCGCGTCGAGCCCACCAAGTGATCGGCGACGCCATCGACCATAACTTTGACCGGTTTGTTCGAACGAATCGGCGAAGGGAAAGTTTCGCGCGCGACTTCGTACGAAACTTGCTCCCACGGCCGCCAGCGTTTCGTCGAAGGTTCAACGACGACGGTTCCAGGCAACTCCTCGGCGAGCCGTTGGAAGTAGAACGCAACTTCCTCGGGAACGTCCGCGAGAATCACGTGCGCGTCGAGTTGCGCACTCACGCGTTCGCGATCGATATCCGAAAGCCGCGCGTCTTCGCCGTAGAGTGCGAGTTCGCGCGCAATCAATGCTTCTTTGCGTGAACGCGACTCTCGCGCCGTGCGCCGCAAGATTTCGTCGAGTCTACGATCGACTTCGGTGCGATCGAACCGCCCTGCTTCGGCGATCCGATCGAGCAGTTGCTCGAGTTGCGCGTCGAACTTCGCTTCACGCTCGAGAATGCGCGCGACGCGCTCGGCGCTCGAGAGTTCAAGCCACGCCGCGCGCCCCAATTCGCGTTGTAGTTCGCGCGTGGCCTGCGACGTCGCCCAACGGCCTGCGATGGCGTCGTATTCGAGAAGGACATCCCAACTCGCACGATCGGTCGCAAGCACTTCACCGCGTCGATCGAGAATTCGACCGCGCGATGCAGGCAGCAATCGACGATTCACCAAGTGTTTCTCAACGTTCGCGACGTGCGTAGTGTGCTCAACGACACTGAGTCGGAAGAGTTGCAGCGCGAGCGCCGCAAAGCCGACGAGGCCGACACAGGCGAGTAGCACGAGACGTCGATCGAAGCGTCCAGCGCTTCGACCTCCGACGTTGCCACCCGCGTTGCCACGCGTGTCGCGCTTCCAAGCCAACTTCCCGAACATATGCGGAGGGTACGCGAGGATTTCCCGACGCGGAAGCGCGAATGCGCACGGCGGTGGGTCGCAGATCGATCGCGCGATCGACCACGCTTGGTCAACAACGCTCGATCAGAAAGGTTTGGTCAACGAAGCTTGATCGACGCGAGCGCGATGGCGCCGAGGATCGCGGTGATGATCCAGAAGCGAACGACCACCTGCCCCTCACTCCAACCCTTGAGATGGAAGTGATGGTGAATCGGCGAACAGAGGAAGATCCGCTTTCCCTTCGTCAGTTTGAAGTAACTGACTTGGAGGGCGACGCTGCCGAGTTCGAGGAAGAAGATCCCCGCGATGAGCGCGAGCAGGAGTTCTTGTCGGATCGCGAAGGCGACGTAGCCGAGCAGTCCCCCGAGGGCGAGCGAGCCCGTATCGCCCATGAAGACGCGTGCGGGATTGCAGTTGAACCAAAGGAAGCCAAGGCAGGAGCCGGCCATCGCGCCGGTGACGACCGTCAGTTCGCGCGCGCCGGGAACGTGCGGCACCAAGAGGTACTGCGCGAGGTCCTGACGCCCTGCAATGAAGACAAGCACCATCAGCACGACGCACGCAATCGCCATGGTGCCCGCGGCAAGACCGTCCATGCCGTCGGCGATGTTGACGGCGTTCGAGGTTCCAGCGATCGCAAGCATGCCGATCACCGAGAACGCGATGCCGCCAAGGACGATGACCGACGGATTCATCTCGACGGGCGCGAGGGAGTTCAAGGCGACGGGGAGATAGGTCTTCTGGAACGGCAGATTCAGGCTCGCCGCCGCGGGGTGTTGCAGCGGATCAGCAGCTTGGTACAGGAAGATCGCCGCGAGAACGCCGCACCCGAGCTGGAAGACGAGTTTCTCCCACGCGAAGAGCCCTTCGCGCGTTCCCGCCTCGCGTCGCGCCGCGGTCAGTTTCAGCCAGTCGTCGAAGCCGCCGATCGTGCCCATCCACACGAGCACCAAAATGGCGAGCTGTGCGTGCCGCGTGGTGATGTCGGCGAACAGCACGATCGACGCGAAGATCGAACCGCAGATCAAGAGCCCGCGCATCGTGGGCGTGTCCTTCT
>JAIYCA010000401.1 GCA_027488265.1 Planctomycetaceae bacterium | reverse complement strand
TTTGGACGCCTGCCGAAGTCCGCGCGATCGCAGCCGAAGCAAGCGAGCGCGGCATCGCCATCGTCTCCGATGAAGTGTGGTCCGATGTCGTGCTCGATGGCCGCGCATTTCGATCGTTCGCGGCGTACGGTGAAGACGAGTGCCGCGCGTGGGTCATTCACGGGATGTCCAAAGGATTCGCGCTCGCTGGACTTCGTATTGGTGCGGTCATCGCTCCTGATCGAAAGGCCGCGGATTCGTTCATCCAGACGCAAGGATTCGCGCAGACGATCGAGGGCGCAGCGACCCTGTCGCAGATTGCGGCCATCGCGGCGTTGCGTGATACCACGGCGTGGCGTACAGCATTCCTCGAACACTGCAGCCGCATGCGCGATCATGCGATGCGTCGCCTCAGTCGTCTCAAAGGCATCTCCGTCGAGCACGCGCCAGAAGCGACGTTCGTCCTCTTTGCGAACATCGCGGAAACAGGCATCGCGGAGGAAGAACTCGCCCGTCGGATTGAGCACATCGCGCGCGTCCGTGTCGTACCTGGAAGCCCGCGATGGTTCGGCGCAAGCGCTGCCGGACACCTGCGCTTCAGCCTTGCAACAACACGCGAAGTGCTGGACGAAGCGATTGATCGAATCTCGCAGGAGTGGAAGACGATTCTGAAGGGCGCGTGAAGTCCGCGCCTTCACACCTCGGCCCACTCAAGGCGCGAAGTCGACGATGAAGGACTTCTTCCACTTCGGCCGCCATGTCTGCACGAGTTCGACATGGACCGGATGTTCGAGGTACGCCTTGTAGTCCGCGACCGAATCGAACTGAACGATGATGCCGAGGTCATAGTCTTTGTGGACGTTCGCGCGCCCGATATCGACGGGAGCTCCGCACACGTAACCCCTCACCATCGGAATCGTTGGCAGCATCGCGTCGCTCGCCGCACGCATGGCGGCGATGTCTCCGTCATCAGCGAGATCGACGAGCACAACATGCTGCAGCGGCGCTGACATGTCGCGCGAAGAACTGTCGGCGCGCGGCGAACTTGCACAACCCAAACTGGCACAAAACACGAGTGACACCGCGCAGAGCATCACGATGCCTCCGCAGACGGCGCTTGCACCAATGCGCGCACTGGAGCGTGACACTTCCAACCTCGCGTGTTTCGTCGCGTTCATGCCGCGAGCGTAACGGATCGCGGTCGCGCTCGACAGAATGAAGCGCATTAGTTCGTCGCACGAAGCGCGTCGATGACGTCGGTCTCCGATGGCGACCGCTTCGCGATGATGTCGGCAAGGAATCGGCCGAGCGCATCGCGATTTTCAAAGCGCTCTGTCTTTGCTGGCGCGAACCTAGCGACGCGAGGCGCGGTCGCTGCCAACCCCGCTTTGTTCGCCAAAGCGGCGGCCGCATCGATCCACGCGGCGTCGACGCGCTCAGGAAGCTCAGGCGACGCGAACCAAATGCGCGCGGTGCTTGGATCACCCGCACGCTCCACTCCATCCGCTCCGCGCTCGCGCCATTCTGGCACCACCACAACGAGATAACCGCTCGCGAAACCCGCATTGATGCGCTCCGCCGTCTGCCCGCCGACGAGAAGCACGGGCTCTGCCACTTGCCGCGGTACGAGGTACGCCTCCGGAGCGCGCAGCACAAGCACGTGGCCGCGCGTGTACTCAGGGCGCTCGCGTCGCATCGAGTGCGTGAATGACTTCGTTAGTTCGAATGGAATGACTTCCACGAGTTCCGCCGTTGCGGCCGGCGTCACTGGCATCGCGGGCATGCCCACTTCTTGCGCTGGCGCTTTCGTCGGCGCCGTCACTTCTTGCGCGAACGTCGAGTTCGACGCGATGAACGCAGCGCACGCCGCCCCAAGACTGAGCAAACTGCTTGCGTTCCGCGTGACATTGGTCGTCTGCATGGTGATTCCTGAAAGAAGCGCGTGTGTGCGTCGAAGTGGCAAAGTGGAATTGGAAGGTCGAAGCGGATTGAGAGTTCGAAGATACTTCATGCGTTCGACGTGTCAGTTTTTCTCGATTTGCAGATCGTCGATCACGAGTCGGCCTTGCGCAGAGCCCGACGTACCACCGAATTGCACGAGCACCGATGCGATACGCGTCAGATCAATGGCGCTTCCTCCGCTGGCGAAAGCACTGAGCGGAAGACGAATCGTCTCCATCGCGTTCTGCCAACCTGTACCGGTTCCGAAACCCGTACGTTGATAAGGCTCTTCAACACCACCACCGACTGCGGAGATCTGAAGCGACGTTTGCTCTCCAAGCTCATCGAGTAGCGTGACGGTGAAGGTCAGATCACCGATCACTGCGATCGTCTGCGGATGGCGCGTTCCCTGTGCCGCACGCATCGAGAGGAATTTCCCTTGCGTGAAGTCGCGGCGATCCGCAGGCACCGTCCACGTGATGGACGACGCGATCGTCCAATTGAAGACGAACGCACGCGTGAGGTCGGTCGTGCGACCGCGCGTCGCGCCGTTCATCGCGTCGGTTGTCGCCCACGTGAATGCCGTGTTGTTGTCGTTCTGCAGGCCTTCGACTTCGTTGGCAACGCCCACCAATGTCACCGCGCCGCCTGAACTCGACACCGTCGTCGCGGTATTCGTCTGGAAGTTGTCGAGCACGATGCGATCGGCAGGAGCGGCGTTCCATTCGTTGATGACGGTCGTCGAGGCCGCGACCGAAATCGGCCGCAAACTCTCATATTGACGCCAGAGGTATTCCTCCGCGGATGCGTCGTTCTCCACAACCCGTCGAATCATCGCCAGCGACGCCGCTTTCATCACATCTTGCGCTTCGGCGTTTCCAATCGCGGTACCTGTTGGACCTGCGAAATCGTTGAAGCCGCAGCAGTTGAAGTCGTTGTGGTCCGCGCCGTGCACATAGGTCGATTGACGCAAACCTTCGGCGCGCTCGAGGATGTTGAAACTGTTGCCGATATCGGAGTCGGGGCAGCCGCAGACATCGCCATCTGCCGATCCGTACATCAACATGAATGGCACGCCGTGCGGATTCGCGCTTGCGCTTCCAAGGAAGTCGGTCGGCGCAATCGAAATCAGCAGGCGAATGTCATCGATCTGATAGTTCGGCGAGGTAAATGTGCCGTCGAAGAGTCGGTCGTAGCCACGGGCAATGCCTTCGCCGCCGCGCGAGTGGCCGATCCACACGATTGCGTCGCCATCCACACGACCATTGAGAACACCGCCGCCAATCGTTGCGAGTTGCGCGAGGAAACTCTCGG
>JAIYCA010000396.1 GCA_027488265.1 Planctomycetaceae bacterium | reverse complement strand
GATGAGAAGCAGCACAGAGAACGCCGGTACGAAACCGCGCTTGAACGAAGTGAGTCGATCGCGGTGATACACACAGAACCACGCAGCAACGCCAAGCAAACCCCATTTTGCGAGTTCGCTTGGTTGAAAACCAAGCCACGCCGGGCCGATCCAACGCGATGCGCCGTTGACTTCACGACCGATGCCGGGGACGTGCGTGAGAAGCAGTCCCAAGATCGATGCGCCCAAAATCCACGGCACTGGCGACCACGCGCCCTGACGCGCGAACCACTTCTCAAGGTCCACGCGTGAAGCCGCCCACATGCCAGCGAGCGCCAAGACGGCGAGAATCGCGGATCGGCCGTAGAAAACTTTGTCGACAGTGATGCCGCCGTCATAAAGACGTTCCGCGCGCTCGAAACTCTTCAGACTCATCGCCCCAGACTCCACAAGTGCAGGGTCTGGTGGCACGCTGAGGCCCGCGGAATTCACCATCACAACGCCCATTACCAAGAGCGCGAGTGCGGAGAGGATCAATCCATGCGACATCCGAAGCATGGCGTCGATTATCGGCATTTTCGACGCGTCGGGTAGAGAAGTGCGAGATCGGGCTGCCGCGCTCGTTGTTCGAAGCGAGCGCAAGCTCGCAAACCTCCCGCGACTCCCATCGATCCCCTACCCTGTCGACCCCATGTCCGTCGGCCCCACCGTTTACCTCGAAACCTTCGGCTGCCAAATGAACGAACTCGACAGCGAGCTGGTGCGCGGCCATCTCCGGAGCCTCGGCTACCGCTTCACCGAGAGCTTTCAGACCGCCGACGTCGTCCTCTACAACACGTGCTCGGTGCGCGAGCAGGCTGAAAACAAGGCCTATTCGCGACTTGGACTGGTCGGATTGCGCAAGAAGGCTGGCGAAAACGTCATCCTCGGCGTCCTTGGCTGTATGGCTGAACGTGACGGCGCCGACATGCTTCGGCGCTTCCCGCAGGTCGACCTCCTTTGCGGTCCGGGCGAGCTTGATCGTCTGCCCGCGCTCATCGACAACGTGCGTCGTGCGGAAGGCGCCGCGCGCGAGGAACGCATCGCGCTCGCGGGCAACAAGTCGCGGCGCTCGACAACACTCGCTGCGGCCGACGACCAGCTCGAACTCCTTGATCTCTCGCGCGCGTTTGAACCCTCGGAACCCGGCGCTGAACGCCGCTCCGCCTACGTCCGCATCACCCGTGGCTGCAACAAGTTCTGCACCTATTGCGTCGTTCCGAACACGCGCGGGGCCGAGGTCCATCGACCGCCTGATGCGATTGTCGACGAGTGCCGCCGCCTCGTGGAAGCGGGCGTCATTGAGATCACCCTCCTCGGCCAAACTGTCAACCACTACCGATACACCCACGGCCTTGCGGTCGATGGTGATGGACGAGAGCAACCTCAGGTTGGACCAGGACTTGCGGCATTTCGCCAACCCGTCGCCGACGACGGAAAGACGACAACCTTCGCGCGGCTCTTGGAACGCATCCACGACGAGATCCCCGCACTCCAGCGCCTTCGATTCGTCACAAGTTACCCCCGCGACTTCGGTGACGACATCCTCGACGTGATGGCGCGGTGTCCACGCATTTGCCGCTACCTGCACGTTCCCGCGCAATCCGGATCTGACCGCATCCTCAAGGCAATGAACCGCGGCTACACCCGCGCGGAGTACCTCGAGTTCATCGATCGTGTGCGCACGAAGCTTCCCGATTGCACAATTGCGGGCGACATCATCGTCGGATTCCCAAGCGAAACCGACGAAGACTTCGCCGAAACCGTGTCACTCCTCAAGGCAGTGCCGTTCAAGAACAACTTCATCTTCAAGTACTCGCCGCGGCCGGGGACGGTCGCCATTCAGCGCTTTGAGGACGACATTCCGAACGACGTCAAGAAGTTGCGGAACAACCTGCTGCTCGACTTGCAAACGGAAATCAGCGAGCGCGTGCACGCTGAGTGGGTTGGCCGCGAGGTCGACGTCTTGATCGAGGAGATTCGCGATCACAACCTCTCGGCATCGTCAAGCGGTGCGGAAACTACGGAAAATCACGGGGAATCGAAGCTTTCGCTGCTGATCGCCGGCACCAGCCGCCACGCACAGGAACACGAGCACACTGACGGATACACCCACAAGCACACCGACGAGCACACCCATCCTGCTGCCAAGAATGTCGAAGTTCGCTGGGCGCGCCGTCAGGCGACGAGCGCGCGGCCGAAGACCGGCCTCCAAGCGATCGGGCGAACGAAGGGCGATCTGATCGTCGCCATCGACCTCGGTGAAGCAGAGTTGGCCGCGCTCACGTCGCCACACCAACTCATTGGCACGATTCGAAACGTCAACGTGGAAAATTCCTCCGCGCTAATACTTCGCGGGCGATTCTCAAAAACCGCATTGGCGCGCTCAGAACAGGGATGAGTTCCGTCTAGGACGACCGAGAACTGCGTCTGACACTTTCACACGCACGATCTTCATCTTCGATTCCTTGACACGCCCACTTCCTGTTCTATCTTCCGAAGCGAGGGATGAGGACGCGGTAAGGGCCGCGAGACTCTGAGGGAGAGTGCTGTGCTTATCCTCAACGGGCACGCAGGAGAATTGGGAGACATTTCAATGAAGACTGGAATGATTGCGGCCGGCCTCGGCCTCGCGGTTTCTGGCGTCGCTTCGGCGGCATTCTCGGGCTACACCGTCGTTGAGACGAACGTCACCAGCGGTGGCCTCAACCTCACCCGTTACGAACTCTTCGCGAACTTCAACGGCGCGACCGACACCGTCCTCAACGTGTTCAACTTCACCTCGACGGCTGCCTCGGCTGGCGTCGACGCGTACGGCGGTTTCTGGCACAAGGACAACTCCGACTACAACGGCGGCGTCCTCTCGCAGCAGTACGGCACCTGGGCTCCGCAGCTCGTCGGTGCCGCAGCCACCAACCGTCCGTTCGACTCGTTCCTCCTCATCGGTGGAAACCCGCTCGGTACGAACACGACCAACGCTGACCCCTCGTGGAACTCGGGCGGCTCTGGCTCGCACGCTGGTAGCGCAGCCGGCTGGTCGCGCGCTGACCTCGTGAACAACCCAACCATCGGTTGGTTCAACTCGTCGCCGCCGAACAACCAAGGCCGCGTCGGCATTGCGCCGAACACCGCAACTGCGGTCAAGCTTGGCCAGTTCGTCCTTTCCCAATCCGAGACGAGCTTCCGCACCTTCTCGCTCCGCACGGCCTTCAACAACGGCGCAGGTGGCAGCGTCGTCTTCGCGGACGGCACGTTCACCCTCGGCACGATTCCCGCCCCAGGCGCGATCGCTCTCCTCGGTCTCGCCGGCCTCGCTGGCCGCCGTCGCCGCTGAGTGGTCTCACGCGACACTCGCGTCGCCGACACAAGACTGGGAAACGTTCGTT
>JAIYCA010000012.1 GCA_027488265.1 Planctomycetaceae bacterium | reverse complement strand
TTCTCTGTGAAGTTGCATCGTGCCGAGCACGAAATACGAGCCATCAACGCAATCGGCCGCAAGGCCAGGCGTCATCACGATGAAATCAATCGCGCGCTCACTCGCGTGCGTCGCGTACGTGGCCGCCTTCGCCTTCGGATCGAAACGCCAGTCGTACGCGCTCACGAGCCCGTCGTCCGACATGCGCAGCGCCTTCACGTTCATGTCGTTCGGCGTGCCGTTGTAGTCGCCGACCACCGCGATGTTCGCGTCGGGGTTCTTCGCAAGTTCCGCCTCGACCCACGCCTCGACCTGCAGCGCTTCGAGTTCGCGTTGATGATCGAAATCGCGGCCAGCCTTGAAGTGGACGACGAAGACCGTCAGCGGATAGCCATCCTTCGTCTTGAGATCGACGCGCATCGGCGAACGCTGGAAACGCTCAGGAATCGCGCCCTTCGCAGGCGGTGCCCACGTGCCGCCGAGACGCTTCGCCGCGTCGGCGTTGCGTCGCGCCTCCATGTCGCTGATGACGAGATCCGCGCCCGAGTAGACCTCGGCCTTCTCGATCGGCACGCGCGACAGCACCGACTGCTCGATGCCGCGGTTGTAGCCGTTGTCTTCACTCGCCGCGTACTCGTAGCCGAGGCCCTTCAGGTAGTTGTCGCGGAACCACAGCAAACATTCCTTCGACTCAACCTCCTCGAGGCAGAGGATGTCGGCATCGAGCTCGCGAATGGTTTTCGCGAGGTTCTGAAGCCGCGCTTCATCGGTCATCTCGTCTTGGTCGAACGGATTCGCAGGGTCGTCTTTCTGATCGAAGAGATTCTCGACGTTGTAGGTCGCGAGTCGCAGCGCGCCCTTCGACTTCGGACGTGCCTTCTCGATGCCGTAGAACATCCCTGGCGGCGGGACTTCCTTCTTCGCGGCAGGTGCCGCGGGCTTTGCTTCCGTCGCGGGCGCGGACTGCGCGAATGCCACAGTCGACGAGGCGATGGTCAACGCCGCGCATGCGAACGAAGAAACGGTGACACTCGAGACGAGACTCGAGACGAAACTCGAAACGAAATTCGAAACGACGACACTGGCGCGAAACGCGACGGGCTTCAGCAAGAGCATTCGCGCACTTTACCCGACGCGCGAGCGCATTCGCGATACTCGCGCGTGCCCTGCCCGCTCTTCGCGCATCACGGCGCGCTCTTCACCTCTTTGGCGAATTCTTCGATGAGTGCAGGCAACCGCCACACAAATTCTTGCGGTGGCTCGATCGGGAAGAGCGGGAAGACGAAGACCTTCACACCTTCGGCGTCGAGTTTCGCGCGGATCTCAGGGCCAGGCTCGCCTTCCCACAGCATCCACGCGGACGGCCGCGGATGCGCCGCGCGCGTCAGACGAAACTTCGTCCATTCCTTGTCGTCGGGCATCTCGCCCGGCTCCCAGTGCATGCTGTCGATCGCGATCCCGCCCGCCTGCCCGAGGTACTGGTAGACCGGATGCGACGCGAGCAGCTTCGGCTGCGCTTGCCCGATTTCGCGCAGCGTCGCGCCGGCTTCGTCGAGGCGTTTACACATCGATTGATAGATCTCACCCGTGGGATACGTTGAACCAAGCACCTCGTAGAGTCGCCCGATGACCGTTGCGAGCTGCTCCTTCGCAAGCGCGGGCGAAAGCCACGTCGACGACGCGAACCCCGAGTGCGAGTGCTCGCCGTCGGGCCCGTGCGAGTGCGTCTCGCCCTCCTCGACGATAAGGCGACTCTTGAGATCGGCCGTCGTATCGACCGTGCGCGCCCGCGGAAGCGCGGCCTGCTGCGCCCACGGCTCGTAGCCAGCACCGTTCAAGAAGATGATGTCGCACGATTGAATCTCGCGAATCTCGTCGGCGGTCGGCTTCCAATACGCGGGATCGCCCTTCGGTTCCCCGCTGCCGTTCTCGCGCCACGGTGTGTAGATCGTCATTCGGTCGCCCCCGCCCGCTTCTTCGCCCGTAAGCGCACGCACCATCGACTCGATGACGGGGTTCGGCACGTAGATCCGTGGAAGCGTCGCGGCACGTGCGGCGCGCTCTTCCGCAGTCGGAATGCGGCCTGTGCGTATCGGGCCGAACGGATTCATGCCCGCCGCTTGCAGGAGCATGACGCCGATCCCAAGCATCGTCGAAAGAGCGAACGTCACAACGAGGCTCACGCGAACCCAACGCGGCGTGTTTGGACTGAGGATCATGGCTGCAAGATAGCGCGTGCGTCGGGTACTGTTCTCGCTCGTGACACGCGACGCACACCAACTTCACACGCCTGATGCGTCGAAAGGTGCGTCGAGAATTGCGGCGTCGGATGCGGGCGTACGCACACTTGTTCAGACGACCGCCCTCGTCTTCCGCCGCACGAATAGTCACGCGCCAACCACGGCCTCAACCACCATCTGCGACCGCCGGGTCGCGCCAATCGAACTATCGGCGGGCGAATCGCTCGCGGTCCGCGGGCCGTCGGGCTCAGGGAAGTCCACGCTGCTTGCGTTGCTTTCGGGCGAACTGCTTCCCGCGGAAGGCGCGGTGCGCGTCGCCGTGCGTGGGCCAATCGAAACGGCGGACACGATCAGCGCACTCTCACCCGCCGCTCGTCGCGCGTATCGCGCGCGCTTCGTCGGGCAAGTGTTCCAGACCTTTGAACTCGTCGCATCGCTCGATGTGCTCGAGAACGTACTACTTCCGTT
>JAIYCA010000279.1 GCA_027488265.1 Planctomycetaceae bacterium | reverse complement strand
TCGGAAAAACCACGACGCTCGCGAAGATCGCAGCCCAGCTTTCCTTGAAGCGCGGCCTCAAGGTGGGCATTGTTGCGGCAGATACATACCGCATCGCAGCCGTCGATCAACTTCGCACCTACGCCGAAATCCTCGGTATCGCGGTCGAAGTGGCCTCGTCGCCGACCGACGCCGCACGCGCCTGTGAGCGGCTTGGCGATGTCGATGTCATCCTCATCGATACCGCGGGCCGCAGCCAAAACGACCGCATGAAACTCTCCGAGTTGCGCGCGTTCCTCGCCGCAGCCGAGCCAGACGAGACGCACCTCGTACTTTCAGCGACCGCTGGTGCACGCACGCTTGCGCGCGAGGCCGAGAGTTTCGGCGCGCTTGGTATTGATCGACTGGTTCTGACCAAACTCGATGAGGCAGCATCCTTTGGAACGCTGATCTCGCTCGTCGAGCGCCTCGGTACGCGTGTGAGTTTCCTCACGCACGGCCAAGAAGTCCCCGAACACATTGAAACCGCACGGGGGCGCCGATTGGCTTCTCTCGTCATGGGCAGCGAGGTCCGTTGATGGCTGAGCGAGTTTGGAACGATGACGTCGCATCTGATGGTTCCGCGCGCGAACGCACACTGACCGCGGATCAAGCCGAGAAGTTGAGGCGATTGGTTGTCGCATCCCGCGCGAGCGGTGAGGGCCGACTCGCTGGTGCAATGCCCGTGAGCCCCGCGGTTTTGCCGATCGCGGCTGCTCAACCATTTGGGCAACAGATCAGTGTTGGTCCTCTCAACGCTACCGAGCGCAACCGCACCGTGAGGCTCGCGCGCGCAATCGCGATTTCGAGTGGCAAAGGTGGAGTCGGCAAGTCGAACATCGCCGTCAACCTCGCGGTGGCGTGCGCCGAGCGCGGGCAGCGCACGGCACTCCTCGACGCAGATCTAGGCCTCGCGAACGCTGATGTTTTGTGCGGCATCACCCCGCGCTCGACCTTGGAAGATGTTGTGACGGGTGAGCGCAAACTCGATGAGGTCGCGGTGCTCGCGCCGGGCGGTTTCCGACTGGTTCCCGGTGCTTCGGGCGTCTCGCGCCTCGCCGACATGGGTCAGAGTGCGCGACGCGAAGTGTTCGCACAACTCCTCGAACTTGAGCGCTCTGTGGATGTTCTCATCATCGATACCGGCGCCGGTATCGGCGCGAATTCGATGGCTTTCGCGGCAGCCGCGGACACGATCCTCATCACCACGACGCCCGAACCAACCGCGATCGCCGACGCCTATGGTGCGATCAAAACGCTCGTTGCACGTGGTCGTCGCGAGGGCATTCGACTTGTGGTGAACATGGCCTCGAGCGAAGAAGAAGCGCGCGCCGTGCATGCGCGCGTGGAGCGCGTCGCCCGCGCCTTCCTCAATACGAGTATCGAGTTTGCCGGCGCGATCCCTCACGACCCAGCTGTTCCGCATGCGGTTCGTCGCCGCGAACCAGTCGCGGTGGGCTCGCCATATGCACCCGCGTCACGAGCGATTCGGCAGTTGGCACGCACGCTCTCGGGCGAAGCCGCGCCACCGCCCGCCGAAGTGCGCCGTGGATTCCTCGCGAGGCTCGCGGGGTTCCTTTCGTCAAGTTGATCACGGGGTTGATCACGGGGTTGATCACGGGGTTGATCACGGGGTTGATCACGGGGTTGATCACGGGGTTGATCACGGGGTTCATCGCGGGGTTGATCACGCCACGAACCGACCGACCTCACTTGGTCGGCGCCGGCGAGTTTCACTGTCCGTCGCCGCATGGCGCGGTCCTTGCTCTCTCCACGATGTCCGTGTGAATTCGGCATGATTCGCCGAGTTCTGCACGCACCAAGTGAGGTGGCTATGGCCGGACGATCGCTCTCAACCTCGCGCAGCGCATCAAATGCGGCCTCGACTCCATCGAACCGTGTTCCGCTACCGCAAGCCATCGCGGCGTGCCTGGCATTTGCAGCGTTTTCGGTCTCGATTGCGGTGGGAATCTCTGCGAACAACCCGGTGGAAACAGTGCTGACGCGCGCACTCCTCGCAATGCTGTTCGCATTTGGCGGTGGATTCGTGGTGGGTCTTGTGTGTGATTGGATGGTCGCGCAGGAGACGCGCAAGATCGATCGTGCGATGCGCGCGGAACTTGCCGAACGCGACCGCACAGAGGTTGGTTTGGATGGCCTAACTGGCGTCGATGTGATTGAAGAAGGCGATGAATCGCTCGCCTCGAGCGGCGCGGAATCGGAAGATCCCACCGCTCGATTGAGTTTGCGTGAAAAGAAAGCAGCGTGACCTGAAAGGCACTTGCAGGAATCGGATTCTCGTTATACTGACGTCGCTTCACCGGACATGGATGTTCGTGTGAAGCGACCAGCGGGCCTTCGATCGTGTGACCGAGTGACAGTCGCGAACCGTAAAAATCGCGCATGAAACTCGGATCCGTGAGCAGAGGGAGGCGCAGTTTCCGCGAGGAAACGCAAGGTGTTCGGGCTTGAGTTTGTTCAAGCCCTCGCCGAGCGAATCCAGACGGAAGTCGGGTGACTCGGTGTGCGCACCGTTCATCCAAGGCGAATGGATCTCGCAACGCGTGGCGCTGCCTTTGCGCGCCGCATCCTTGCCTCCATAACCTTGGAACGTTCGGGAATCATCGACCACCTGCATTGGGGACGAGATCGTCTGTCCGTCTGGAGAACGGACAAGCGACGTGGTTTCTCGGGTCTCTCGTACCAACGGCACTCATCTGCGCCGTTTGCACGAAAGTCTGAGGAAAGGTGAGTGGGTTGCTTTCGACGACGCCGCAACGCGCCACAGCAGAGCGTGTTCCGGAGTGCTCGCCGAAGGGAACTCCAGATCAATGGACGACTGGTCAAGGAGCCGACCGAATGTCCGAGCGAACGAAGTCCGCATCTCAAACCGTTTCAAAGCCCGTTTCCGTATCCGCCTCAAAGTCCGCCTCGAAGTCCTCTTCGAAGTCCGCCTCGAAGTCCTCTTCGAAGTCCATCTCGAAGGGGAATTCGACCGCAGTTTCGAAGTCTTCGCAGTCTGCCGCATCGACTCGCGCCCCCAAAATCGGCGGCGCAAGTTCAACAAGCGTGAAGTCGAGTGGTTCGAAGACTTCCACTGCGCAACTGAGCGGGAGCGCTGCTTCCAGCGCCTCAACCGTGACGAAGCGCGCCCGCAATGGCGCGATGTCGCTCCCCGGATTTCTCGGCGCCGCTGGAACCACCGCTGTCCGTCTCTCGAAGTCGGCCGCCGCGCAGAGCGTCGCCGTCGAGATTGAAGCAGTCGAGATTGAAGCAGTCGAGATTGAAGCAGTCTCGATCGTCGAAACAACGCTTCCCCAGCGCTCCATTCAGAAGGCGAGCGCTTCGAACGCCGCTGCCACGCGCGCTGCGAAGGAGCCCTCCAAGCCGTTGCCGCTTTCAGAGCGACCGATCGATCAGATCTGGCGCGAATACCGCGCAAATCCAACTGAAGAGTTGCGCAACTTCTTGATCGCGCGACACCTCGACCTTGTTGCCTACGCCGCCGAGCGTTTGCACAAGCGTCTTCCGAGTGAAGTCGAGATCAACGATCTCAAGTCTGCTGGTGCGTTCGGCTTGATGGATGCCGTCGAGTCTTTCGACCCAGATCGCGGCGTCAAGTTCGAGACTTTCTGCACCCAGCGCATTCGCGGTGCCATGTTCGATGAGTTGCGCTCGATGGACTGGGTTCCACGTTTGGTGCGCAGCCGCACCGCGAAGGTCGACAAGGTTCGCAAGTCGATCGAGATGGAAACGGGCGCGCGTCCGACCGAAGAAGAAGTTGCGGCGCGACTCAACGTCTCGGGCGATGAGTTTGAGAAGTTGCAGAAGGATTCACGACCGATTTCGATGGTCAGTCTCACGCGGAAGTGCTTCGAGACGGATAGCTCGAAGGATGTCCGTGAAATCGACGTCGTCGAAGACAACCGCCAGGAGAATCCGCAGCAGGCTGTGCAGAAGCAGGACCTGCAAGCGCTGATCACCAAGGGGCTGTCGCGCGCGGAGCGCCTCATTGTCATCCTCTACTACTACGAGGAGATGACGATGAAGGAAATCGGTGCGACGCTCGACCTCTCAGAGAGCCGCGTCAGCCAGATGCACTCGTCGATTCTCGCGCGTTTGAAGGCCCAGATGCAGCACCGCGAGCAATCGGAAGAGTAAGCGTCGCGCGTTTACGTTCTTGAGGCGCAACATCCACAAAAATCAACAGGCCCGGCAAATCGCCGGGCCTGTTGCATGAAGATCGGCTTCAGTCGGAGAGTGGCATCCGTCGCAGATGCCCCTTCGTCGCCTCGACCCCTTCGTCGCATCGACCTCTTAGTCGCATGTGCCCCACGTCGAGAGCATCACGGCGAGATCGGCCGCGTCGGTGTTGTCGTCGCCGGTGAGATCACCTGCGGGCGACCCAACTCCCCAAGCACTGAGCAACTGTGCGAGGTCCGCAGCGTTGACCACCCAGTCGCCGGTGAGGTCAGCAGGGCACGGCGCGCAGCGGAAGTTCGAAACGACAAAGCGGGTTTCGTTGATCGAGCGCGCGTTGTCGCGCTCGCCTGCGATCCCTGTCGGTGTTCCTTGGAAGGTCACGAGTGGTGAGGAGAAGTAACCGATGCGAGCACCGGGGGAATAGGCCATCACAGTGCGATACTGCAACCCGTTTGTTCCGAAGAAGCGATGGCCGGTCGAGTAGGGGTAGACGCCGCCTGAGTTGCAGCCTCCGCCGTCGCCGGGGGCGTGGCAGCAGCCCATGTTGTGCCCGAGTTCGTGGGTGAATGTGCGGTTCGAGAAGCATCCGAGCGCGGTCACGCTGACGCCGTAATCGACATCGGTAGGCGATCCTCCGATGAGGAAGGCAATACCGCAGGCGCCGCCACCGTCTGCGCGCACGAGTGCTGTCAAATCAGCACCCTGCTGAGTGGCGTTGGCGAGGACGGTATCAAGCGCGCCGTCGGCTGGATCGCGCAGTGCGTACAGATCGTTCGCCATAGACGAGGGGTTCTCGGCGTAGCCGCTCGCGCGCTCGGTTCCACGCAACTGAAGCTGCACCAGAATGCCGGAGTTCGCATAGATCGTGTTTGAGTCACCAAAGGCCCACAGGATCTGATCAAGCATCTGCGGCTCGCCGCCGGCCTGCGCGACGGCCGCATCGGTGTACGCGACGTAGACATTGATGAGGCTTCCGTCATCGCACCCAACGCCCGCGAGACCACCATCTCCCGCATGCGATTGCGCGGGCGCTCGGTGCTCATCGCTCATTCCGCAAGGGAGTTCGCTCGCCGGTCCCGCAAGCGCGGCGCTGACCGTGCCTGACTTCAGCGAACGGAGTTCGTAGCGCCCACTCGACGTCGCGATGAACCCTGCGAGGCGTCCTTCGCGGAGCAGGATCGAGGCTTCTCGATCTTGGTTGAGAGGATCGACGAATTGAAAGTGGATGCCATCCGCGGCTTCGCTAGGTGCTTCCACAATGGACTTTCGAGTGAGACGAAGCCCCGTACCCGCGAGGCCTTCGAACGCTTTCGGGAGTGCATCGCCGGATTGCAGGCCCGCGAGTTGTGCGGGCTCGAAACGAAACAACGTTCCGTCTTTCGTGGCAGAGAGAGGGGCGAGCAGGATCGACGCGGCAAAGGTCAGCGCGGTGAGGGACATGCAGGGATTCTCCAAGAGGAACCTTGAACCGCAAGGGTTCGGCGAAAGAAAGTCAATGGTTCCAATGCCCGAGTCAGTATTCGAAGGTTTTCGGTCGTGCCAACGGCGTTGAACGGAGACGTCGATCCGTTGAGCGCGTGCGAGACGGGCTTCGAACTCCCAATGTGACCCGAGGTTCTCATGAGACACCCGGCTCCCATCAGGCTCTCATGAGATTCCGTGAGACTCCCATGAGACTCCCATGAGACTCCCATGAGACTCCCATGCGACTCCCATGAGACACGCGGCCTCCATGAGACACTGGTCGACACCTCCGTTGAAGGACGTCGCGGGTTGAAGACGCGCGATGAATCAGCGCTCAGTCGAGTCGCTGGATCATCACGTTGTAGAACTCAATCGGGCAGCCGTGGCTTTGCAGCGCGATCGGCCCTTCCTTCGCGATACCCGGCAACTTCGCATCGACGATCACGTGCTCGCCGTTGTTCCACACGTTGAGAACATCGCCAACCATGCGAATACGGAAGCGATTCCACTGCCCGACGGGCGCGTCGGCATTCTTCTTCGGAGTCACAGCGGCGCGCACTTCGGCCGGCATCGACGCATCGGTGCGATAGCCGTAGACCTCGCCGGAACCGCACGGCCACGACCAGATGTTGACTTGGCTCTTCGAACTTCCGCGCAGGTAGATGCCGCTGTCGCGCTCCTCGACTTCGACCGTCTTGTCGCTGCCATCAGGGTTCTTGACGGTGTTGCCGTCGGCACCGATGAACGGGCGCTGCACCTTGCCTTGGTGATCCTTCGTCCAACGCCAATCGCAGATCATCTCGAAGTCGCCGTAGCGCTCATCGCTCCAGAGGCTCTTGCCCTTGCCGTCAAAGCGGACAACGCCGTTCGAGACCGTCCAGTGCGAAGGTGCTGCCTCGCCGCGATCGGCACCTTCCTTCCAACCTTTCATGACGAGTGCGTCAAACATCGGACGCATGCCCGCAGCAGCGAGATCCGCGCACATGTCTGCCGGAAGTGCCGGCGTCGCGGCGGGGAGTTCGGTGATCTTGAGATTCTTGAACCAGATCTCCGTGCCTTCGCTTTCGAGGCAGATGAATCCCTTGCGCGGCTTCACTTCGGAGCAGCCCGACACTTCGGTGCCGTTGATCTCAAGCTTGATGACGCCGTTGTTGCAAGTGACCTTGTAGTGGTTCCATTCGCCAGCGCCCTTCGTCGTGCGCGCGCTCGGCAAGCAGCGCTCCCAACCACCTGGGTGCGGGCGATCGGGCTTCATGCTCGCACCCCAAATCGAGAAGATGTCGCCTTGGCCCGTGTACATCGTGCGGCCTTCGCCGTCGACGTTGTCGGGTGTCAGCATGATTTGCACTTCGATCGAGCGCGAGAACGGCACGCCCTTGTAGCAGTACGGATCGCTCCACACGAAGAGCCCCGCGTTGCCTGGGTAGGACAGGTGCTTCCAATCGAATTCGAGGACGAAATTCTCGTAGGCCTTCTCGGTGCGAAGGATGCCCGTCGGAATGCCGGTGCACTTGATAATCGGCGCACCGGTTTCATCCTTCGCAACCGTCCACGTTGAGGCAGAGGTGTTGACGTCGACCCAACCCGACAGATCTTTGCCGTTGAAGAGATCGACTTGCGCTTGTGGCGCGCTCACGGCCAGCGTGTTCGGAGTAACGGCGGTGTTCGGCGTCGTCGTTGCGAAGGCGATCGGCGAGATCGCAATCGCAAGCGATGCGCAGAGTGCCGTGATCGATGAGGGGCGGGGTGATAAGATGCAGGGAGCGATGTGCATCCGCGCAAGGTAGCGGAAAGCGCAAGCCGGCTGGTCTGGCGTGTTCGGAGCACCGGCGAGAGCGGTGCGGAGGCCGCGGAAATTTGGTGAAGGCCACGTGAAGAGTGGATGAAGTCTCGCTGAAATTGGCAAGGATTCATTCGCGAGCGCACGACGGCGTTTCTCACCGAGTCGCGATCACTCCGTGCGCTCATCAAAGGCACACAAACTCCAAATAATCGGGGCGTAAGTTCCCGCCGTCAGATCAACCCATGTTTGGTTCTGTGTTCCGTGTCCTGAGCGGCTTCTCGAGCCTTTCGCGACCCTCTTCACGAAACACTCGCGCAATCCAAGCGTGGATTTTTGGCCTGACCTGAAGTCCTGTCGTAGGTTCGGCCTCCTCAAGCCGTTGGCGGGGGGCGTGCGAGCGTCGGCGGAGTGTTTCAGTCGGAGTCGCATCGTCTATCAACCAATGAGAGTTGGCAGTGCAGTGAAGTCTCGTCTTGAAGCGGGGAGTTCGGAAGGCTCCCCAGACCTCGAACTGGAACGCGAATCCCAGTACTCGAAACGAAGTGAAGGATTGAACACCATGAAGAACAACGTCAGCCGCATGCTCCTCGTCTCTGGCGCCTCGCTCCTCCTCGCGCAGGCCGCCGGCGCCGCTGAGATCTTCGTCAACGCGAACATCTCGACCTCGACCACTTGGACCGCCGATAACGTCTACCGCATCGTCGGTCAGATCTACGTCCTCCCAGGCGCAACCCTCACCATCGAGCCAGGCACGCTCATCGCGAGCCGCCCGGCAGACGGTGGCTCGCTCGCCGTCACCCGCGGCGCTCGCATCAACGCGGTCGGCACGCAAGCGAGCCCGATCATCTTCACCTCGACGGCTGACGTCGCCACTTGGACCAAGGGCAACCCGAAGACCGGTACGTGGCGCGGCGTCTGCAACGAGTGGGGTAACCTCACCGTGATGGGCCGTGGCTACATCTCGGAGAACGTCATCGCGGCGAACACCGCAGCTCCAAACGCAAACAACATCGGCATCATGGAAGGTCTCCTCGGCGGTTCTGCGACCGACCCGAACACCGTCTACGGTGGCGGCAACGACGAAGACGATTCCGGCTCGCTCGCGTACGTCAGCTTCCGCTACGGCGGCAAGGTGATCGGCCTCAACAACGAGCTCAACGGCCTCTCCCTCGGTGGCGTTGGTCGTGAAACCACGATCGACCACATGGAAATCATGAACAACATCGACGACGGCATCGAGATCTGGGGTGGCACGGTCAACCTCAACTACGTCTCGATCTGGAACATCGGTGACGACAGCCTCGACGTCGACCAAGGTTGGCGCGGCAAGGCCCAGTTCGGCCTCATCGTCCAGGGATACTCGGCGCTCCCAGCGTCGAACGCGCAGGGCTCGGGCGTCGGCGACAACATGATCGAAATCGACGGCGCAGAACAGTCTGATTACCAGCCGGTCACGACCGCTGTCCTCTACAACTTCACCTGCATCGGTAACCCCGGCGACAACGCGACCGGCTCGAACGGTGGCGACCACGGCGTCGCATACCGCGACAACGCACGCGTCCAGATCCGCAACTCCGTGTTCATGGACATGGGTGAGCGTCTCGTCGCGATCGACAACGTCGACGGTGACGGTGGCGCGGGTTACGGTTTCAACGGCACCCACTCGTGGGCTGCGACTTGGACCACTGCGTACAACACCTACCCAACTGTGAACGCGCCAGCGAACCCAAGCGCCTTCTACAAGGCGCAGGTCAACGGCAACCTCAACGAAATCAAGGACAGCGTGTTCTTCAATAACGTCAACCCAGCTGCGTACACCGAAGCTGATACCCGTGGCGTTCGCGCTGCAGGCACCAACAACGTGACCGCGACTCTCTCGCCGATCGCGGGCATCACCCGTGGCGCAGTCGTCTCGGCGAACGCTGGCCTCCTCAAGGTTCGTCCGGTGACTGGTCTCAACCCGCTCGCGACGAACGACGCTGCGACCTCGGTTGGCTCGGCTCCAAACGATGGCTTCTTCGTTCCGGCGAACTTCCGCGGCGCGTTCAGCTCGTCGTCGCACTGGCTCTGCTCGTGGACGGCTGCTGACGCCTTCGGCTTCATCACCGCCCCAGCGAAGTCCTGCACCGTCGCTGCTCCGTGCATCACCGACATCGACGGCGACGGAACCACCGGCGCTTCGGACCTCGCAGAACTCCTCGCGGGCTGGGGCACCAAGACTCCGGACCTCGATAACGATGGCACGGTTGGTGCTTCGGACCTCGCGCTCCTCCTCGGCGCTTGGGGTAACTGCCAGTGATTTGATTGCGCGGTTTCAACCGCGCAGTGACAAGTAAGTAAGACGGGCCTCGTCGGCGAGATGTATGCCGCACGAGGCCCGTTCTCTTTCGCTCGCTTCAGCATTGTCCGACTCGAAACTTCGTCATGCGTTGTGGTGCTTTGATGACGCGTTGATGATGCGGGGTCTGGCGATTGGATACCTTGCCCAACGTGAACACCATGACCGCGAACTCTCCACTCTCTCGACGCTCTGTTGCCGCATGCTCGTTTGCGATCGCGACGATTTGTGCGCTCTCTGCCTGCTCGCCGCAGGAATCGAAGGCACCTGTCGCGGCGGAAGGTTCGAACGAAAGCGCTGCCGCGAACAACGCGGTGAACAACGCCTCGACGACAAGCGCCTCGATGACTAGCGCCTCGACGACAAGCGCGCCGCTCGCTGCATCCACTGCGCGGCGGATTGAAATCGCCCGCTTTGGCTACGACGTCGCCTCGATGATTCCAACCGAAGGCAACGTGCGCGATCAAGCGAAGGCGCAAGAGTGGTGCGTCGCGGCGATGATCTCTCTGGGTGACCCTCGAGGCGCCGAGGAAATGGCAAACTCCATGCGCACATGGCGTCGCGCCGCGTGTTACGCCGACATTGGGCTCGCTTACGCGCGCGCGGGCGAAACCGCGAAGGCTTCTGAGTTTGCGGATCGCGCACTGAAGTCGCTGCCCGAGTGGCTCGACTGGCAACAAGAGCGCATTCGCGTCAAGGTCGCGCAGGTCTATGTCGTGCTTGGCGAGAGTGGCCGTGCAGACGAGCTCGCGAAGGGCGTTGGCGAATCTGAAATCGGGAAAGTCGAAGCGGTCGAAGCGACGAAGGCCGATGAAGCGGAGTTTGACGCTCGGCTTGCAGAAATCGAGGCGTGGCTCGCGACGGGAAACTTCGACCTCGCACGAAACGCGCTCGATGTTTCCGAGGCTCTGTACGGTCGATTCGTGAAGGACTCCGTTCGACGAGCGAAGATCGAGGATGTCGTTCGTCGATTGAATGCGAGGGTTCCTTTCGACATCCGCGTTTCATCGCTCCTCGAACTCGCGCGGACCGCGTCGAAATCAGGCGATGCGGCGCACGCGCGTGAACTCGTCGCCGAGGCGAAGGCTGAGTTTGCGAAGGCGAAGTGGCTGCCGGAGGACTTCGTGACGCAGATGGCGTTGCTAGGTACTGGCGAGTTTGAAGCAGGGGAACCCGACGCCGCACGCAAGACGCTCGATGAGGCGGTGGTGTACTTCCAAACCAATCGCGACAGCATTGTCGACATCTTCCGCGGCGCGCCGCTGCGCTTGGTTGCCAAGGGCTACGCAACGCTCGGCGATCAAGCGAAGGCGCGTGAGATCTTTGCACTCGCGATCAACGAAGGTGCCATCAACAGCAATGCACGGCCACGAGCAGAAGATCTCGCGGCTGCGTCTGCGGATCTTGCGACGACGGGTGTCGAGCCAGGCGAGGAACTCTGGGCGCGCATGGCGGAGATTCGCGCTGGCTTGCGTGCGCCATGGTGAGTTGGCCATGGTGAGTTCGCCGTGGTGATTGCTTCGCATGGCGTGATGCGGTGAGAGCGGCGGGCTTCATCGTTCGCGAATGGACGTGCTGAACTCCACTTCGTGAAGATCGCGTGAAGACGCGACACGATCGAACACATCACGCAGCAATTTGATGTGCCATGTGACAACGTGCGCCTTGACACAGTCTTGACGTAAGTCAAACGTTTTCAGCAACATTGTTTAGAGGTGGATGCCTACCTTGCCCGCCCTTCGATGACGGGACAGGCGCGCGGCTCCGATCTTCCGCGGCTTTGAACAGTCATCGGGCGTTTCTGGCCCGACCATGCAAAATCTTCGAACACCTTGGGCAGCGCTTGGCGTCGCCGCTTGCGTGGCGTGCGTCTCGACGGTCGCGCATGCGCAAGATGCGGGGACATTGCGTGGCTTCGTGACCGACCGCGATTTCGGCGGACCTGTCGTGGGTGCGACCGTGACGGTGGTCGAAAACGGCATGCGCACGACGACCGCGGCCGATGGCGCTTACTCGCTCTCGCTGCCGCCTGGTCGTTACACCGTGATCATCAGCCGAGACGGGTTCAGCCGGCAGGTCCGTCCGGACGTTGTGGTGACTGGCCTTCAGTTGACCGATCTCGATGCAGAAATGCAGGGCGAGTACGAGGATATGGACGAATTCATCGTCCAAGAACTCGAACTCGGCGGTTCCGAGGCGGCGTTGCTCACGATGCGCCTCGATAGCCCGCAACTCCTCGACTCAGTCGGTGCGGACATCATTAGCAAGGCTGGCGCAAGCGATGCTGCGGCGGCGCTTCTCTTGGTTCCGGGCGCATCGGTGCAAGAGGGCCGCTACGCAGTCGTGCGCGGTCTGCCCGATCGTTACGTTGCGGCACTTCTTGATGGTGTGCGCTTGCCGACGTCGGACGCCGAGCGTCGCGCTGTGCAGCTCGATCAATTCCCGAGCGCGGTCATCCAGAGCCTGCAAGTCAGCAAGACCTTCACGCCTGACCAGCAGGGTGACTCGTCGGGCGGCGCGATCAACATCGACCTCAAGGATCTCCCCGATCAGCCGTTCTTCCAGTTGAAGGGCCAGCTCGGTACGAACTCCCAGGTTCAAGGTGCAGGGGACAAGTTCCTTACGTACCAAGGTGCTGACATCCCAGTTTGGGGCGGCAACGCTGGTCGCAATATCCCAACGGATCTGATTGGCCAGTCGTGGCCGAATGCAACTGGAACCGAAGAGACGAGCAATCCTGCGATCGATTACAAGTGGTCGGCGGCGGGCGGCGGTTCGTGGGAAGTCGATGACGGCATCAAGGTTGGCGCCTTCGCAAGCTTCTTCTACGAGACCGACAGCTCGTACTTCGACAACGGCATTGAGGATTCGTGGGTCATCGATCCGCAGCTCGGCACAATTCCCGAGCCGAGCCTCGGCGACCCAACACAAGTCACGAGCAATCCGAACTTCCAGTCGAGTTTGCTCGACATCACGCAGGGTTCGCAGAGTGTTCAGTGGGGCGGCCTCGCGTCGGTCGGCGTGGAGACCGAGCGGAACAAACTCGGCTTGACCTACTTCTACTCGCGCACGGCAACGAGTACGGCAACGCTCGCGGAAAACACGCGCGGCAAGCAGTACTGGTGCACCGAGGACTACGAAGACTACTGGTCGACGATCATCGGGTATCCGATCGATCTTCCGGCGGAATACGACCCGAACGATCCGGCGAGCGCGGCGAACAACGAGTTGTTGCAGGCGTCGCCCTATCAGCGTCTTGAGACGCTGACCTACACCGAGACGTCGGTCGAATCGACGATCTTGAAGGGCGAGCACAAACTCGGCTCAGAAGACGGTGAACTCTTCAAGGTTCCGATCCTCGATTGGACCGCATCTGCTTCGACTGCGAAGTGGGATCAACCCGACAAGACGCAGTTTGCAAGCGTATGGTGGCCGCCGTCGAACGCGATCGATCCGTCGCTCCCAGGCATCTGGATTCCGCTTGTTCCTGCGGAAAACGCCAACCTCGGTTGGGTGCAGCACATCTGGCAAGCGGTTGAGGAGACGAGCAATCAACTTGCTGCGAACCTCAAGTTGCCGTTCCTGATGGACAACGACCGTGAGGGCTTCTTCAAGACCGGTATGTTCCTCGACAAGGTCGAGCGAACTTTCACCCAAGAGACGTTCTCGAACAACCAGTTGACCGATCCGAATCCGTTCTATGTCGGAGGATGGGATCAACCGTGGAGCGAAGTCTTCCCAGACGAAGATCACCCGATCTACGAGTCGACGTACGACATCGACTACGACGGTCAGCAGAACATCGGCGCGTTCTACATGATGGCCGACCTTCCGCTCGGTGAAGAGTGGAACCTCGTTGGTGGTTTCCGCCTGGAATCGACGAGTTTGTCGACCGAGGTTTTCGGCGACGTCGACGCGCTCTACCTGATTCCCGGCATCGATCCGGCGACTGGTCAGCCGTACAACCTCGTTCCGTTCAGTGCCGATCCGACGGGCGCGAATGCCGACTACCGCGAAACGAGTGTGTTGCCTTCGATCGGCGGAGAGTGGAAGGCGACGGAGACGGTCACGGTGCGTCTCAGCTATGCGCAGACCGTCGCACGCCAAACCTTCCGCGAAATCACGCCGGTTCTCCAGCAAGAGTACCTCGGTGGTCCGATCTTCATCGGCAACCCACTCTTGACGATGGCGTCGCTTGACAACTACGACGTGCGTCTTGATTACACGCCGGTTGAAGGTTTGTTCTTGTCGGGATCGATCTTCTACAAGGAACTGACCGACACCATCGAGTACTCGCAGTTCGATTCGCCGCAGGGCTTCGTGTACACGTCGGCGGTCAACTATCCGGAGGGCACGCTCATCGGTGGCGAACTTGAAGGACGCCTCAAGGCGAATCTTCTCAACGAGAATCTCGAGGGGCTTTCGTTCGGCCTCAACGCGACGATCATCAATTCGCAAGTGACGCTGCCGGAAGATGAGCAGATTTACTTCGCGACGAACGGCTTCCCGCTTGTTTCACGCGATATGACGGGTGCGCCGGCGTACCTCTTCAACGCGAACGCGGTGTATGAGTTCGAGCCGACGGGCACGCAGCTCGCGCTGTTCTACACGATCACCGGCGACACGCTCGAAACGGGTGCTGGTATCGACGAAGGCGCGTACATCCCGAGCATCTACTCAAAGAGCTACGGCACGCTCAACTTCACGTTGCAGCAGTACCTCATGGAGCACTTGAAGCTCTTCTTCCAAGCGAAGAACCTCACCAATCCTGAGATTCAAACGGTCTATCGTTCGCCCTATCTCAGCCGCGATATTCTCAACACTTCGTACACGGCAGGTATCGACTTCGCAGTCGGCTTGTCCTTCCAAATGGATTTCTGAACCTCGCGATCCATCGCGACCGCTCAAGAGAGTGACCGACCGACGCAGAGAGGACTCAACTATGGAGAACACCCAAACAACTCGCACCAGTGCGCCGCCTCCGCGAGCGACCTTCCGCGGATGCGTGCTCGCTGTCGCGGCAGCGCTTCCGTGTGTGGCGCTCGGAGCCAACCAGCGTCCTGCGCAGGCGGACGGCGCTTCGTCGGCACCAGCGGCAACCAACGCCGCGCCCGCCGCAGCACAGTCGCAGACGGGAACGGCCGCGGCCACGACAGCCGCAGCCACGACGGACGAAACGTCCGGCGGCAAGCCGACGCTCGATGAGACGCGTCTCACCATGACGAAGTGGATTGAGACCCAGCAGATCATCGCACGCGAGCGCGGCGAGTGGCAGCAGAGCAAGGATGTGCTCAAGGGCCGCGTTGAACTCGTCGCGAAGGAAGTCACGACGCTCGATGAGCGCATCGTGCAAGCGCAAGCGAGCCTCGCAGAAACCGATCGCAAGCGCGAAGAACTCGCGAAGGAACGCGACCAGCTCAAGGCATCGACCGAACGTCTCGTGAAGACGGTCACGGCGATGGAAGCTGAGGTTCGCAATCTTTCGAAGGTCATGCCAGACCCCGTCCGCACGAAGTTGCAGCCGCTCTTCAACCGTATCCCAGAAGATCCGGCGAACACGCGCGTCTCCGTCGCAGAGCGTTTCCAAAACGTGCTGGGCATCCTCAACGAAGTCAACAAAGTCAACAGCGAGATGTCCATCAACTTCGAGGTTCGCACGATGCCGGATGGCTCGTCGGCCGAGTGCCAGGTGCTCTACGTTGGCCTCGGGCAGGCGTACTACCTGAGCCCGCGCGGCGATGCTGGCATCGGTCGTCCAACGGCCGATGGTTGGAAGTGGGAATCCGCACCCGCATCCGCGGACGGCATTCTCAAGGCACTCGAAATTCTCCAAGGCAAGCACACCCCGGCCTTTGTGCCGCTCCCGGTGAAGATCCAATGAACAAGATCATCCCCACCATCGCAACCGCCGCACTCTTCGCCTTTGCGTCCGCCGCTGGCGCGCAGGAAGTCGCGAAGCCCGCGAGCGATCCCATCAAGGCTGTCTCGGACACCGCAGAAGGTCGTCTCGCGGCCAGCATCGCTGAGTTGAACGCGCTTCGCGATCAGATCGCAGCTGAGAAGCTGCCGATCGCGACGGAACTCACGGCCCTCGAAGACCGCGTCACCGGTCTGCGCAAAGAGAACGAGCGTCTCACTCGTCTCGTTGATGCCGGAGCACTCGAGATCGCGCAGATCCGTCAAGAGATCAAGGCTCGCCAAGACGAACTTGGCTACGTCGGCAATCTCCTCGACGAGTATGCACGCAGCTTCGAGACGCGCATCGGCGTCGGCGAGTTGCAAGCCGTCGGCGCGACGCTGACCGCCGCGAAGGAAGCGCCAGAGAACAAGACGCTTTCGACCGAACAGCGTTTCGATCTTCAGACTGGCTTCGTCGACGCAAGCATCAAGCGCTTGTTTGATGCGGTCGGTGGCTCGCGCTTCGCGGGCGTCGGCGTCGACATGCTCGGAACAGTCGCGAACGGTCAGTTCGCGCTCATCGGACCGGTCAGCCTCTTCCGCGGCGACAACGGCGTCTCTGGTATCGCTGTCGCGCAGTCAGGCTCCGACAAGCCGCTGATTCGTCCGCTCGAAGGCGAGATGGCACCGCTCGTCGGCGCGCTCGTCGCGACGGGCGAAGGCACGCTGCCACTTGACCCGTCGCGTGGCGGCGCGCTCAAGGCGCTCGTTCAGAAGCTCAACCTCGTGCACATCTTCATCAAGGGTGGCCCGATCATGTGGCCGATCCTCGTGGCATCGATCCTCGCGCTCGGCGTGGTGATTGAGCGCGTGATCTTCTTGCTCAACGATCGTCGGCTCCGAAGCCGCCGCGCGCTGAACCAGTTCCTTGGTGAAGTCGAGAAGGGCAACCTCGACGCTGCGATCCAAATCTCGCACAAGACCCGCGACTGCATCGCAACCACGCTCGGCTACGCGCTCGAACACCGCGAGCACAGCCTGAACGACGCGCTTGATTACGCGAAGTCACGCACGCTGAAGCGCTTCCGCCGCGGCATCGCGATTCTCGACACGATCATTACGCTCGCTCCGCTCCTCGGCCTCCTCGGAACGGTCACCGGCATGATGGGTTCGTTCGCCGTCATCGGCGGCGACCTGAGCTCGCCAGGCGCCATCACGGGCGGTATCGCAGAAGCACTCATCGCAACGGCAGCAGGTCTCGGTATCGCGATTCTCTGTCTCCTTCCGTTCAATTACCTCAATACTCGAATTGAAGTGATTGAGAACGAACTCGATTCGGCCGGTGCACACCTCCGACTCGCGTTCGAGAAGGTTCAGGCGAAGTCGTCGCGTGGTCATCGTGGCCACGGCAACGAGACCAGCGTGAGCGCTGCATCCGTCGCAGGAGGAGCGTGACATGGCAGGTTCCTCCGGTGGCGGTGGCGGGAAGCGCAAGAAAGCGCGTCTCGAAATCATTCCGCTCATTGACATCATCTTCTTCCTTCTCGCGACGTTCGTCATGGTGTCTCTCTCCATGACGAAGAACCAAGGCGTGCAAGTCGCGTTGCCAACCGCGTCGACCGCGAAGTCGATGGGTGACAACCAGGAGATGGAGAAGGCCGTCACGTTGAGCGTCAACGACAAGGGTGAGATCTTCTTCAACAAGGAGAAGGTCACTCCATCGCAGTTGCCGATCAAGCTCCAAACCTACAAGACGCAGGCGAAGGACCCGAAGGTCATCATCAACAGCGACTCTGGCGCGGACTTCAAGCACGTCGTGCTCGTCCTCGACGAAGTGCGCAAGTGCGGCATCGAGAAGGTCGGCATCAACACCGACAAGAAGTGAGGATTGAACGATGCGATTCGGAATCATCCTCGGCATTCTTGGGGCAATCTTCTTGCACGTGCTGTTCCTCGCCTTCGGCGGCATCTTCTTCATGCACGGCGAAGCAAAGACGCCGACGCGCGAGGTCGAACTCGTGAGCGACGCTGCGCCGGAGAAGGAAGAAGATAAGAAGGAAGAAGTTCCGGAAGAGAAGACTGAGGAGATTCAGGAAGCAGTGGAAGACGCTCCTGATGCGGAAGAGCTTGTCCGAAGCCTCGAGGCCATGCCAGCATCGAACGACGCGCCAGCACTTGCGGAAGCAAGTCTTGCAGCGATCGAGCAAGCGCTTTCAGGCGGTGGTGGCGGCGGCGATGCGGGTTTTGGTGGCGCGATGGATTTCAGTTCGGGTGGCCGCATCGGTGGCACCGGAACTGGCGCGCTCGGCGAGGAAAAACTCGATGACGCGTTCAGCATGAGTGAAATCGATCAGCGTCCGCGGCCCGTCTACCAAGTTGCCGGCAACTACCCTTCGCAGATGCGCGGCAAGAAGGTTGAAGGCGTCGTGACCGTGATTTTCATCGTCGATGAAACCGGGCGCGTGAAGAGCCCGCGGATTGAGAAGTCGTCGGACCCCGCGTTCGACAAACCCGCGCTTGACGCGGTGAAGCAGTGGAAGTTTGAACCGGCAGTAAAGGGTGGTCAACGCGTGGCGTGCCGCATGCGCGTTCCGATGCGATTCCAACCGCGGTGATACCTGAGTCCAGCGCTGAAAGCAGCGCCGTGTGAGTGCAGGCAAAACGCAAAACATCGAGCACGACTCCTCGGAGAAAGTGCTCTCGACAGGTGCAACATGATCAACACACAAGGCATCGTCCACAACCTCCTGACTCCACTCGTGATCGCAGTCGCGGGCCTCTCTGCGACCTTCGTGCCGCAGGTGTCGGCCGCGCAGGATGCGGTCGCGGTTTCGGTGGAAGAAGGAAACTCCGCGACTGGAGTCTCTGCCGAAGATCTTCGCCGCATTTGGGCAGATCCGACTTTCCAGAAGCAGTTCGTGGGCGGTTACGGCGTCAACGCTGAAATCGAGCCGCGTGTGACCAAGGAAGAAGTTGCGATTCTTGAGAAGGTGCGCCCGCTGATGTCGGACGACTTGGCGCTTGCCGAGAGCGCACTTCGCAAGCTCATGAAGCCCGACTGCTCCGCGATCCTCGACTTCACGCTCGGTGGTTTGCTCTTCCAGCAAGACAAGCTTCCTGAGGCGCTGACATCGTTCCGCGAGGCGGTTCGCAAGTTCCCGACGTTCCGTCGTGCGTATCGCAACATCGGTCTGATCGCGGTGCGAAACTCGGACTTCGACGGCGCGATCGCTGCCTTCAACAAGATGATTGAACTCGGCGGGGCGGACGCGTACTCCTACGGTCTGCTCGCGTTCTCGCACGCTTCGAAGCAGGACTATCAGCCCGCGGAAGCTGCGTATCGCAACGCGCTGTTGCTTCAGCCGACGAACGTCGAATGGCGACTTGGCCTGACGCGTTGCGTCTTTAAGCAGGGCAAGTACCAAGACGCCGCTGCGTTGCTCGACGTGCTCATCACGCAGTTCCCAGAGAAGGTCGACTTCTGGATGTTGCTCGCGTACACCTACGTCGGCATGAAGGAGCCGATGAAGGCCGCGGCGACGTTGGAGTCGGTTGATGCGCTCGGAAAGTCGACGCTCGAAGGTCTTGGAACGCTCGGCGACATCTACCTCAACGAGAATCTCCCTTCGCTCGCGTACGGCGCGTACGAGCGTTCGATCAAGCAGTTCCCGCAGCAAGCACTTGCGAAGCCGCTTCGTTCGGCGGAAGTGCTCGCTGCCCGCGGTGGCGGTCCTGAGGCGAAGAAACTCGTCGCGCTGGTGCAGGAAACTTGGAAGGATCGACTCGAAGACGCGGACAAGGCGCGCGTGCTGAAGCTCCAAGCTCGGCTCGCGATGGCTGATGGCGGCGGCGATGAGTCGACGGCTGCGGTGCTCGAAGAGATCGTCCGCATCGATCCACTCGACGGCGAAGCGTTGATGCTGCTCGGTCAGCACTACGCGCGCGCCGGTCAGCCCGACAAGGCGATGCTCGTGTACGAGCGCGCTGCGGGCATCGAGAAGCACGCGCCGAATGCAAAGGTTCGCCAGGCTCAAATTCTCGTGAGCCAGTCGCGCTACGCGGACGCGCTGCAACTCCTTCGTCAGGCTCAGGAAATCAAGCCGCGTGAAGACGTGGCGCGTTACCTCGAGCAGATCGATCGCTTGTCGAAGTCACGCAAGTGATCTCCGGCTGACACAAGCCCGCGCGGTTCTATCCGCGCGGGTTTTCTTTCGCCGAGTATTGAGTGACGAGCGCCTCGTTCGATCAGAGCCTCGTCCGATCAGAGCCTCGTCCTACCCGCGCTTCGCTTCGAGCTCTTCCCAACGCGCGTAGAGCCGCGTCACTTCGGTTTGCGCGGCAGCGGAAGCGTCGCAGGCCTTCGCGTAGGCCGCATGATCGCCGAGCAACTTTGGGTCGTTGAGTTTCGCCTCGAGCTCCGCGGCTTTCTTCTCAGCGACCGCGATGGCAGCTTCCATGCCATCGAACTCACGTTGTTCGTTGTACGTCAACTTTTTCTTCGCAGCGGAAGTTGCGGTCGAAGTTGCAGTGGGCGTTGAGTTCGTTGCGGGCACGGCGTTCGCCTGTGCACTCTCGGGTGTATGGCGCGTGGTCGCAGCAGCTGCGGCCTCAGCGCGCGCGGCAGCCGTTTCGAACTCCTCAAGTGCGCGCAGTGCTTGTGCGAGACTCGCCACCACGCGCGGAACGCCATCAGGCGCGCCGAGAACGACGATGCGTGACGCGAGGCTCTCCAGCATCGCGCGGTCGTGGGTCACGAGCAACGTTGCGCCGGGGAACGACTCAATCGCGTCTTCGAGCACTTCGAGCGTTGGAATGTCGAGATCGTTCGTCGGTTCGTCGAGGACGAGGACGTCGGCGGTCTCGAGCATCATGCGCGCGACGTGTGCACGTGCGAGTTCGCCGCCCGACAGCATCGAAACCGACTGGAGCAACTGCTCATCGCGGAAGAGAAATCGCCGCGACCAACTCTTGACGTGCATCTCCGAATCGCGGAAACGAACCTTCTCGCCAAGCGGTGAGATTGCGTCTTGCAGCAGGGCGCCCTTGGGGAACTCCGCGCGCGTTTGCGACATCGTGACGATGCGCGGCGCAGGATCGGCGATGGTGATCGTGCCGGTATCGGGCGCGAGTTCGCCGGTCAGGATACGAAGCAGGGTGGTTTTCCCCGCGCCATTCGGGCCCATCAAACCGATGCACTCGCCGGGCACCGCTTCAAGATCGAGGTTCTTGAAGAGCAAGCGGCCACCGAGCGACTTCGAGATGTTGGCGGCAGCGATGAGTTTGCGCGTGCGACGACCGGAGGCGGTGAAATCGATGCCAGCGTTCGCGGCGTTGGCAGCGGCGTTCCGCTCAGAAAGTTCCGCGAGTTCAGCGCGGCGCTCGGCACTGTCCGAGATGCGAGCCTCGCTCTTCGTGCGGCGCGCTTTGGCGCGGCGGCCGAGCCAACGATCATCTTCGCGCACGGTGTTGGCAAGCGACTGCTGCGCCTTCGCCTGCATGTCGAGAAACTCATCGCGACGCCGACGAAACTCGCTGTAGTTTCCGTCGACCGAAAGCGTTCCTTCGGGATAGGCTCGCGAGAGTTCGATGATGCGCGTGGCGCAGTTCTCGAGGAAGACGCGATCGTGCGTGACGAAAATCGCCGAGCGCGCGCGGAGATCGTGACTGCCGCGCAGCAGAAACTCTTCCATCCAGCGCAGGCCTTCGACGTCGAGATGGTTCGTCGGCTCGTCCAAGAAGAGGAGATCTGGTGTGCCGCCCGCGGAGGCGAGCGCGCAAGCAAGCGAAAGCCGCTTTTTCCAGCCGCCGGAGAGCGTTTCGACCGCGACGTCCATGCGCGCATCGTCGAAACCGATCTTGCCGAGAATCACGGTTGCGAGCACTTCCGCTTCGTGGCGATCTCCGTGGCAATCGGCGCACGCGAGTGCGGCGTCGGTTGTCGCTGAGAGTGGCGTCGCGCCAGCAGTGAATTCATCGCGCTGTGGGACGTAGACCGCGATCGTTCCGCGCGGAGTGCGAATGACGCCGTCGTCGGCGAGTTCACGTCCGCTCATGCCGCCCGCGCAACCGGAAGCGAGCATCCGCAACAGCGTGGATTTTCCCGCGCCATTCGGCCCAATCATGCCGATGCGTTCGCCTTCAGCGATCGAGACGGAGACGCCGCGGAAGAGTTCACGGAGTCCGTGCGATTTCGAGAGGTCGGTGGCGGTTAGGAGCACGCGGCACTTCCGACCGAAACCGTTCCCACCGACGCCGGCACAAGAATCTCAGCCTTCGTCTTCGCGAGGACTTCCTCGACGGTCACGCCAGGCGCGAGTTCCTTCAGCATGAATCGTCGTTTGGATGGATTCGACTTGTCCATCTCAAGCACGCACAGCTCGGTGATGACCATGTCGATGCAGCGGCGGCCCGTGAGCGGCAGCGTGCACGCGGGGATGATCTTCGACTCGCCCTTCTTGTTGACGTGCTCCATCATCACGACGACGCGCTTGACGCCCGCGACGAAGTCCATCGCGCCGCCCATGCCTTTGACGAGTTTGCCTGGGATCATCCAGTTCGCGATGTCGCCTTCTTGCGAGACTTCCATCGCGCCAAGGATCGCGAGATCGATGTGGCCGCCGCGAATCATCGCGAAACTGTCGGCGCTTGAGAAGAACGAGTGGCCGGGCACGCCCGTCACGGTCTGCTTGCCCGCGTTGATGAGGTCGGGGTCGACCTCCGCGTCGGTCGGGAATGGACCCATGCCGAGCAAACCGTTCTCCGACTGCAGCCACACTTGCATGCCCGCAGGCACGTAGTTGGCGACAAGCGTCGGCATACCGATGCCGAGGTTCACGTAGTAACCGTCACGGAGTTCAAGCGCGGCGCGTTGCGCGATTTGATTGCGGTCGAGAGGCATAGGGCGGAGATGATAGGGGAGGGGAAGAACGTCCACACGCATTCGATCATCGATCGCGCCGGGGGCTCATTCGATGGCGAGGAGTGGCGAGCTCGGATCCGCGAGAAACTGTTCGATGGCCGGAGTTGCACCGGCGATCATGGCGCAAATGATCGCGGTGGAGCAGTTTCCGCGACGGATCAGGATGACCTTCGGGGGATGCCCGTGGACCGCGCTCCGGTGTCGGAAGTCGTCATCTTTGCTCACGATCGCGAGAGAACGGGACTTCGCTCGTTCCAAATCTGCGTACCCGTTGCGCGCTCGAGCCCAAGTGTTCGTACATGGACCGTGCCCACAAAGTCTCGCGCCAGGAAGCGCTCGAGGTCACGGGGCAGATTCTGGTCGATCAGGAGTGCCATTCGAGTTTGTGCGCGTTCCGTTCGATCGATCCGGCTGACGGATTACGTCCGGCGTCACGCAGCAGGAGATGCGCTCGAAAAGGTTCGCTCCCGCTCGGCGGCAAACAGAAGGCACGCGCGAACGTCGTCAAACTCAAGTTCGGGAAAGTCGCGGACAATATCCGCTTCGGTCATACCCGAAGCGAGGTACTCAAGAACATCCGAGACCGCGATGCGCATCCCGCGAATGACAGGCTTTCCTCCTCGGACGTCTGGTTGCACGGTGATGCGCGAGCGCCAATCCATACCGAGAACGATACCTGTTCGAGGCGAGTCGAACAAACGTAAGTCCTCGCCGCCACGCTATCCTGCGCGCCCCATGCATGCAGTCCTCAACCGCCTCGGCCTCGCGAACAACGCCCGCATTTGCGCTCCCGGAACACCGAACTCGGTGACGTCGGACAACCCCGCGACAGGCGAAGCGATCGCCGCGGTACGACTCGAATCGCGCGCGGATTACGAGAGCGCGATGGCGCGCGCGGTGCATGCGCAAGCCTCCTGGCGACAACTTCCCGCACCGAAGCGCGGTGAAATCGTGCGTCGCATGGGCAACGCCTTCCGCGACATGAAGGAGCCGCTCGGCGAACTCGTGTCGCTCGAAATGGGCAAGATCAAAGCGGAAGGCCTCGGCGAAGTGCAAGAGTCGGTCGACATCGCCGACTTCGCAGTCGGCCTCGCGCGACAGCTCTACGGTCTCTCGATGCACTCGGAGCGCCCCGGCCACCGCATGTACGAGCAGTGGCAACCACTCGGCGTCGTCGGCTGCATCACGGCGTTCAACTTCCCGAATGCGGTGTGGGCTTGGAACGCGATGATCGCTGCGGTTTGCGGCGACGCGGTCATTTGGAAGCCTTCGCTCATCACGCCGCTTACGGCGATTGCGACGAGCGAAATCTGCTGGAAAGTCCTGCGCGAGCAGGAAATCTGGCGACCGGAAGGAATTGATCCCGCGGACCTCTTCCCGCTGATCATCGGCACCGATGCTGAGGTTGGCGAGACGATGATCGCGGATCGTCGATTGCCGCTCATCTCGGCGACGGGTTCGTGCCGTATGGGCCGACGCGTTGGCGAAGTCGTGGCGAAGCGCCTTGGTCGATGTCTTCTCGAACTCGGCGGCAACAACGCGATCATCGTGATGGACGACGCCGATATGGAACTCGTGACGCGCGCGGTGCTCTTTGGCTCCGTCGGTACAGCAGGGCAGCGCTGCACGACGACGCGTCGCTTGCTCGTCCACGAGAAAGTCGTGGACGCGCTCTGCGAGCGCCTCGCGAAGGCGTACAAGTCGGTGCCGATTGGTGATCCGCTCGCCGCGGGCACATTGATGGGCCCGCTCGTCAACGCGCAGGCCGTGGCAGGCATGCATCACGCGTGCGTCGAGGCGGAGAAGGAAGGCTGCACGCTTCTCGCGGGCGGCGCGGCGGGTATCGATCGTTTCAGCGGGAAGCCGGGCAACTTCGTCGAGCCAACGCTCTATCGCGTGCCGAAGGGTGGTCGTCCGCGCATCTGCTGCGAGGAAACGTTCGCG
>JAIYCA010000079.1 GCA_027488265.1 Planctomycetaceae bacterium | reverse complement strand
GAACGATCACGTGAACTACGGACAAAGCTCGAACGACACGTATCCATCGAGCATGCAAATCGCTGGTGCGCTGCGCATCGCGCGTGATCTCATTCCCGCGCTCGAGCGACTCGCGAAGGCGCTTGAGAAGAAGGCGAAGGAGTGGGACAAGGTCGTCAAGATCGGCCGCACGCACCTGATGGATGCGACGCCCATTCGCCTCGGACAAGAGTTCGGCGGCTACGCGGCAGCGGCGCGGTACTCGGTCACGCGCGCGAAGGCGGCGTGCGCGGCACTCGCGTCGAATATGCCGATTGGCGGCACCGCGGTTGGAACGGGCATCAACGCGCACCTGAAGTTTGGCCGTACGGTCTGCGCAAAGTTGACGAAGGCGACGGGTGTGAAGTTCGTCGAGGCGCCGAATCACTTCGAAGCGCAGGCAACGCGCGATTGCGTTGTGGAGGCGCACGCGCATTTCAAGACAATCGCGGTGAGCCTCACGAAGATCGCGAACGACATTCGCTGGCTTGGCTCAGGACCGCGCTGCGGATTGTTCGAGTTGTCGCTGCCGGCGACGCAGCCGGGTTCGTCGATCATGCCGGGCAAGGTCAACCCCGTCATCTGCGAGAGCGTGATGATGGTGGCGTGCCAAGTTGTTGGCAATGACGCCGCGATCACGATGGGCGGCCTCGGCGGCATCGGATCGTTGCTTGAACTCAATGTCGCGATGCCGGTCATCGCGGAACGTCTGTGCGAGTCGATTGAGTTGCTCTCGAACGCAAGCCAGATGTTCTGCGACAAGTGCCTCGACGGACTCGAATTGAACGAGGCCGAGGCGACGGGCACGGTCGAGAAGAGCCTGATGATGTGCACTTCGCTCGCGCCTGTGATTGGGTACGACAACGCGGCGAAAGTCGCGAAGGAAGCGTTCAAGACGGGCGAAACCGTGCGCGAATACGTGCTGCGCAACAACCTCGTCGAGCCGAAGCAACTGTCGAAGTTGCTCGATGCGACGTCGATGACGAAGCCCGGCGGCAAGGGCCCCGGCGGCGGCTAAAGCGAAGCAATTCGCGAGCGCTCAAACCACGACTCTACCTCGGCCCCCTCGGATTCACTCCGAGGGGAGCCGGCCAGAGCGAGCAAGTTGCGAAGCAGGTTGCGAGCGCTCAAACCACGACTCTACCTCGGCCCGCCGCGCCTTCACTCAAACATAGACTCGCGGCGAGGCCGGAGAAAGCGAGCGAAAGCGGGCACCTGAAGCGAAGCTTCAGCCGCCCGCGAGTCGCGAGCGCTCAAACTCAGTACACCTCAAGCATGCACCGATGCGTCGGTCGCACGCGGCGCTTGATGTCGTCGGTCGTCCACTCAGCGACCGGCTTCGACGCGATCTCGTCGCCAATCTTCGTGAAGCCGCCGATGCCACGGCGGGCCATCATCTCGAACACGCCAACCTGCATACCTGCGAGGCCGCACATGTACATGAGCGTGCGCGGCGAGTGGAGAAGATCCATCACGCCTGTCATCTTCTCGAGTTGCCGATCGATGAAGTGGTGGACATACTCGCCCTTGTGCGCGCGGCCGTCGCCATCGAGCCGCATTTCGCGCGACACCACGGGGTGGTAGCGGAAGTTTGGGTGCTTGGCCGCGAGGTCTCGCAAGAAGTCGTCGTAGAGAAGGTCGGTCGTGTATGGCGAACCCATCACGAGTTCGATGCGGCTTTCGCAGCGACGCCACGTCGCAGCGGCGGGGGAGCCCGCGGGTGGGCCGACAAGAAGTTCCATCAGGAAGCCGCGAAACGGTGCGATTCCAGTGCCGGTCGCAAGGAAAAGGTAGTCGTGTTTCGACGGATCTTCGGGCAGCAGAAATCGCTTGCCGTTTGGTCCGGAGACATCGACGGCGTCGCCAGCGCGACGATCGCAGAGCCAATTCGAGCAAAGGCCGAGGAAGAGCGAGTGATCGGTGGCGTCGTCGGTTGCCTTCTGTGGTTCGCGCTCGGCAATCACGCGCTTCGGAGTGGTCGCGATGATGCGCCCATGCCCATCCTCACCCCATGAGGGGCTCGCAAGCGAGTAGAGCCGCACCTTGTGTGGCTTTCCATGCGCGTCGGTTCCCGCAGCAACGACACCAAAACTCTGCCCCGCGCGGAACGACCCCTCCAACGGCGTACCCGAGACATCAATCTCGACATGCCGAATGAACGATGCGCTCTTCCCCTTCATGCAGAGCTTCGTCGCATGGATCTTCGCCGCGACAGGCGCCGTCGGCATGACGACGTGCATCTTCGCTTCCGGGAGGATCGGCTCGGTCGGGTCGTGATGGGCGGCGGTTTCGTTGGCAGACTCAGTCGCGGACATGACGCGAATGTAACGACACGGGAGCACGCCCGCTCGTTCTGCAGGCGCACTCCCGTGGCATCGTTCCCGCTTGCATGGGAGCGCGACTCACGCACGTTCTCATGCACGTTTCTCGTGCACCGTGCTCCTGCGCCGTCTCGCAGGGAGTCGCGCCACAGCCAACTTCCGTTCAGTCGTACGCGTGCGTGACGGTCGGCAATTGGACGGTTTCCAACTGAAGGTTGGTGGTGATCTTGAAGTTCGACTGCGTTCGGTGCCGTTCGGCGAAGAAGAACGCAAGTTCGTAGTCCTCGCCGTCCGTCAAGCCGAGGCGGTTGAGTTCCACAACCTGTTCGATCGCGCCGTGGACGCCGCCCAGGTCGATCACCATTTGCCCGTTGATGAACACCCAGACGTCGTCGTCACCGCGGAAGGTGAAGGTCTGCGCGCCGTCGGCGTCGTAGGTGAACTTCGTCATCAACTCGAAGGTGAAGTGGAAGTTGCGGTCGGGCGAGCCGCCCGGATTTCCGAAGAGCTGCCCCTCGATCGGGAAGAAGCCGCCAAGGGCGACGCACTGCGGATCCGTGTTCGAGTCGAAGGTGTAACTACCGTCCGCTTGGCGGTTGAGCGTCAGCGCGAGCGGGGCGGACACGTTCAACTCCAAGTTGTCCTCGAACCACGTCGAGAACGTCGCCGCCGACACGATGCCGCCGGTGTCTGGCGTTGTGCCGTCTTTGCGGCCAGCGATATCGCCGCGGGCGGGGTTGTAGAGCCGCCAGCAGATGTTCTTGCCAGCACTGTTCTTCCATTGATACCCCGACTTCACTTTAAAGCCGCCGCCCTTGAAGACGGGCTTCTTGTTGGAGCCAAGTGTCGGCTGGACGTTGTCGCAGTAGTGGCCGAAGCCGCGGGTGGGCTGTCGCTCAAAGTCGGGGTGGCCGCCAGGCTTCGAGCGCTCGCGGAAGTCGCGAACGACGCCGACAAGCGTGATGGAGGCCGGCGGTGTACCCGTCGTGGTTGAAGCGGATTGCGACTCGGGTGCGGGTGCCGGCGAGGCGGGGGCACTCGAGTGGAGTGTCGCGAGCACGGTCGGAACGGCAGCGAGAAGCAGCAAGCGTTTGGTGTGGTTGTTCGACATAGTTGTGCGACCGTGAGGGGACGACCTCCGGGACATCTACAACGTCAATTTCGCCTGCTGAAAAGTCAACGGAGTCAAGACGCATGTGCTTCAATCATGCTTCGACACGTCGGTCTGTGAGGGCTAT
>JAIYCA010000116.1 GCA_027488265.1 Planctomycetaceae bacterium | reverse complement strand
CGCGACTTCAAGAAGCTCGCGACCTTCTTCAGCAAGCGTTGCAGTATTGGGACGGGGTTGACCCGCCGCCGAATGTTCGCTGCGTTTGCATGTTGGAGATGTCGTTCGTCGCCGGTGCAGAGTCGAAACTGGACGAACGACTCGAGTGGATCATGAAGGGGATCGCGTGCCTTGAACGTCAGTGCCCTCCAGGCTTTATGCGTACCCGCGAGGCCTATGGTTTCATGGCAGACCATCTCCGCGAGGCGGGTGACTTTGCTACGGCACGCGGTTGGTATGAGCGAGCGCTCGACGGGCTCAGTGCGAGTGATGCAAGCGCGCAGGTGTGGGCCGATGTTTGGGCCATCGAGTTGCTTTGGATGAAACGCGAAGAGGCACGAACACGATCTCAGCAAGTACCGACGGACCTTCAACAGGAATTCGATCGGCGGATTCGCGCGCTTCAAGAGCGCGATCCAGATCAGCAGCGCCTCGAGCGGTGGTTGACCGATGGGGGCATGAAGGGGTTGTGATGCCGCATTCCATCTCCTTTGCAAGACCCGCGATGTGATAGGCAGGGAGTAGCGCGCGAATCATGGAGCGTGTGTCTCGGATGATCTTTACTGGTCTTTTGCTGATCGGGAGACGCATAAAGGCGCGATGAGTCGCTTACTTGTGATGTATGTCACAACATCGTTCCGTGCATCTTCTGAAGTGCTTTGTGATCACTCTCTCGATCTCCGTCTCGCATGCGTCCGCAGCGCCGCTGACTACAGGGATCATCACGGCAGACTTTCGAGCGACATCCTCGCTTGCTTCAGTCGAGGAGCGAGTGAGCAAAGCGCAGCACAGTTCCGCCCAAGACATTGCCGCATTGAAGACAGAGATCGCCAAACTCAAGGTCGAGTGGGAGGAAAAGCACGCGGCCTATCAAAAGATCATGGCGAATAGTGGGGGTAATCTAAGTAAGACGGGTCGAGCGCGGGTCGCGAAGTTGGACTCTGAAGCACGGCTGATCAAGGCCCGAATCGATGCGCTTGAGGCGCAGCTCGAAGCGGCGCTCGATGCCTCGAGGCCTCAAGAGTCAAGCAATGATGAGATGGGTATCGACGAAGAGGATCGAGAACCCCGCTTACCTTCCATGGCTGAAGACGCTCCTGACGCACCTTTAGGCGGAAGCGGGGGAGACGCTGCGCGCCCGTCGGAACCCGAAACTGAGGACGGCAGGGCACGCCCAAAATCTCGGCTCGAGAATCTTTGGATCCCGCCCTTTCGCATACATGATCCCGACACTGATCTTTCAGATTTGGCAGAAGAGATCACGATTCGTGTGATCGATCGAACGACCGCATATGAAAGGACCACGCAGCAGTACCGATGGCTTCTCCCCCCGATTGGCCCTGAGAGTACTCGATGGTTTCAAGGGCCTCACGTCTTCGTCGGTAAGGCGGACGCGAAGGGAAATTGGGCGTTCATTCGACCTCAGACGAACGAAACTGAGTGCACACTGCTTTCGCGAAGGGTCGGGTTGGACCGCATCGCTTACGAGTGGCTTGAACGGGGAAACCTCAAATCAAGTGGGTTGATCGAAGGCTGGGAAGACAAGAGCAGACCAACCTACAAACGCGCAAGGGTGAAACGAGGTGTTGAGCCACTCCTCATGAATCTCACTCCGAACCGGAGTTACCAGATTCCAGTGTTAGACGATGCAGAGTTAGAGATGCGGTGGAAGTACAGTCCGAGCGGGCTTTGTACTGAGTTCATGATGGTTGGTAACCCCGAGAGAGTTTACTCAGAGTTTGAGACGCGATACATCGTCGAGTATCTGCGCGACTCTCGGGACCGAATTGCAAGGATCGTAGGTCGTACTGAGGCACATGCTGCAATTGGCAGAGTTGGCGAGAGCCAACCAATCTTTGAGTTGCTCGTGCGGCAGTGGGATCTCGACGGGCGATGGTCTGAAGCTGAACTGCGCGCGGGTACGGAGAACATCCTGATCGAGCGCAGCTGGTGGAAGCGGGAGGATGTCACGCTCACGCAGCCAGTCGAAAGCTCAGGTCTTACTCGGAAGAACGCAAGCACAGATTGCTTTGGCATGGACGTGTTTGACGTACTTGATCCGAATCTACGTAGCCCATTTCAAAGTGTCGAACTTGGTGTGGAAGAACTGCAAGAGCGCTTTGGTGAAATCCAAGTTGTCAAGTCAGATCGTGGCACGGCAAACATGAATTCCGACGGCACACTCCCAGTACAGAGTCGTGCCCGTGCTAATACGCTCGCACAAGGGATTTGGGGCGAGGCATTTCAGTGTTGGACACAACGTCGCAAGGATGACCGTATCGAGTTTGTGCATTCCGCATCGAAGAGCGGTCTTGCGATTCTGTTGGAACAGCAAGAAGGAACTCCGACAACGATTGGCGTGTTCGATCTCGACGGTCGATGGATCGGCCGCATTCGACGATGGCGAGAGGTTGGTGTTGAGGACCCCGAGATTCGAATCGAGTTTCCGGAGGAGGCCGCTCGACTCGTACTTCGAACAAGCTTCGCAAGTGAACTACTCTTTGGCGATGTACCGCCAACTCCAGTCCATGAGGTACGAGTTCGATGGGATCGAATGTCGAGAATCTCTGAACTCCTCCTCATCGAGCAATACAGTTCAGTTTTGGAACTTCGAAACGAGCGAAGAATCTCCTACGAGTACCGCGACGAGCGGAGTCTCGAGGAGATCAGATTTGAGAGAGGTGCGCCCGAGTGGATCTTGGTGGGTCGCATTGTGCCGAATGAGTGGAACGCCTCGGGATGGTGGACCAGCGCTGATGTTCAGCGGGGATTGTTCGTACGAACAGAGATCGATCCAAGCGAACCGCCAGCAGCGCGATTTCTGCGAAGAGAATCTCGAAAGGGCAGCGAGTCCTCAGTCTCAACGAGCGGGGCGCGGGAGATTGACCGAGCCACCGAAGTGTCGCCGCGACGGCCAACCAACCGAGCGCCTAGAGGTTCTATTGCAACTCAATCCTCAACGGAAACAGATCGATCCAGCGATGGTGCGGATATGCAATCTGATTCCATACTCGCAGTGCGTCGTTCTGAAGTCAGTGCCTTCACCGTCATACTCGCGTTCATCGTGGTTACGTTGGGTTTGATTCGAGTCGTGCATCGAGACCTGCGTGTCGGGCGTAACTGGCCATGGCAGACGGTTCTTTTAGGGGCACTTGCGCTTGGTTGTTTGAGCGTGTCGTTCATGCATGATGCCGGAGAGCGGGCTGCTTTGGTCACTCAAACATCTCGTTTCGCGTCGTACATTTCAGCACTGCCATCGCTCCTCATTGGGACACTCGCGTGTGCGGTCGTCCCAGCGTTTCTCGGGATTCGCAATCGACAGGTTGAGCTCGTTGCGGTCTTTGCGCCACTGATAGGCCTCTACACGATGCTTGCGGGGCTCACGGGATCTGCAGATCCTGCGACGCTCGTTGAAGTCTTGACTCGCCAACTCAGCCCTGAAGCGGAGCAAGTACGTCAGTTCTTGGAAGCAGAGGGACTGCTCAATGATGAGGCTGCCGAAATGCTGTGGAGAATGCGCGCGAAACCTGAATCGGCTACCGGGCTCTACTTCTTTCTCATGGTTGCCGTTGGTCTCGTGATAGTCGCATTCCCCGCAGCACGCTCCAACGACCGCGAGGCCGCAGAGGAGTCTATGGAAGATCTGTAGCTGATTACCAAGTAGGTTTGGATCAATCTCCGAGCGTGTGCGGCCGCGAAATCATCGCCGGTGTATTCACCGTCGCTCACGTTCCCCCAACCACACCCGCCACAGCCTTCGCCCACGTTTCGTAGGCAGCAGGTGAGAGGTGCAGCGCGTCGGGCATCGCGTCTTTCGAAATCGATCCATCGGGTGAGACGAACGCATCACCAATCGCGTGGATCGCCAAGGGTGCGCGTGCGCTTGCGCGGCCCTTCGCAGTGATCGCGCTGTTTG
>JAIYCA010000218.1 GCA_027488265.1 Planctomycetaceae bacterium | reverse complement strand
GACGATGCGAGCGAGATGAAGAGCTCATCGACCGACGGTTTGTGAATGTGCTCTTTCGGTTCTTCGCGGTATTCAAGTGTTCCGAGACGATTCAACGTCAAGTGACGGTCTTCGCCTGCAACGAGGACGTCACCCGCATGAGGCATATCGCCGGAGCGCGCAAGTGCGACGCGCCGCCCGGTTTCTGCTGCCAACCACTGCGCGTATCCTGCGACGAACTCCACCGAAACATGTTGAACAACGAGATAGGCCGCGCGCAAATCTCGTGGAAGTGAGAGCAGTACATCCGCGACCGCGCGCGGTCCGCCGGTCGAAGCACCGATCGCGACAAGAGTCGGTCGTGCGCTTTGCGGCGAAATCTCCGGCACGTTCTTCGCAGCCAAATTCGGCGGAGCGAAACCTGCGAGCGTCGGACGTGACGATAAGGCTGGCGCTGGCGAGGCCGACACCTGTCCACGAAGTTGCGCCATGCGCGCCACAAGATGCAAGCGACGCAAGAGTTCTGCACCACCAGCAACAGATCCACCACTGCCGAGGGTGGGCGTATTCACCGCATCAAGCGCGCCGACGCCGAGCGCCTCGTACACCAAACTCGCGTTTCCCGTCACCGTCGCAGTGACCACGAGAATGGGACACGGTGACGCGTGCATGATCGCGCGCGTTGCTTCCACGCCGTTGACGCGCGGCATGATGAGATCCATCAGAATCACATCGGGGCGATCACCTGCCGCCTTCGTAATCGCTTCATCGCCATCGCGCGCAATCCACGCAATTGAAAGCGCAGGATCGCTCACCACAACGCGACGCAATGCTTCACATGCCACCGCGAGATCGTTGACGATGGCAACTCTCATGCGCTGGCTCCTGAATCCTTGCTCGCACGGGTTTGCTTCGAGAGCGCGCTTCCATCGACGCCGACATCAGCTCCCGAAAGATCGCTTCCCAAAATGTCACGCACCGTGTCGGCAAACGTGCTGTCTTGGAATGCTCCTTTCGTGAGATACGCCGTCGCGCCCGCTTCGAGGCCCGCGCGTCGATCTTCTTCGCGATCTTTGTAACTCACAACGATGACAGGAATCGATGTGAAACGCGGGTCTGCACGCAGTGTGCGGACGAACTCGATGCCGTTCATGCGCGGCATATCGATGTCGCTGATCACGAGATCGAACAGTCCATCTCGCAACTGATGCCAACCGTCGAGTCCGTCGACCGCGGTTTCCACGGCGAATCCCATGCGCAGCAGAAGTTGGCGTTCGACCTCGCGCACGGTTGCTGAATCGTCGACGACGAGTGCGCGACGCATACGCCGCGCGGAGTTCTCAATCGCCGGACGCGCACCGCGCAAACGTCCTTCGTTGAGCGCCATGCGCACCGATTGGATGATGTCTTCGGTATCGACAATGAGTACAGGCTCGCCGTTCTCACGTACGGCTGACGCTGAAAGATGTGCGACCTTGCCCAATCGCTCATCCAACGCACGCACCACAAGATCTTCTTCGCCGACGAGCCCGTCGACTGCAAATCCATATCGCTCATCTCCGTTGCCGAGCACCACGATGCTGGCGCGATCGACATCGATGCGCGGTTCGCCGAGTTGCAATACGCGCGCTGCTTCCACGATACCGATCGATGTGGTCACACTTGCAGCACTCGTCGTCGAACTCTGCGCGGCATCGGCGTCTTCAAGAATGAACTGCATGCGTCCGGCGACCGTGGTGATCGCCGCGCGTTCCGGCTGCACCACGCGATCAATGCGCGCGAGTGGAAATGCCAGTGTTTCGCCGCAAACATCGACAAGCAACGCGCGAATCACCGAGAGCGTGATCGGAAGATCGAGTTCAAACACCGTTCCTTTGCCGAGTTCGGTGTGAATACGCGCAACACCGCCGATCTCGCGCGCGGTTGTTTGTACGACATCAAGACCAACACCACGCCCTGAATACTCCGTCACTTTCTGCGCCGTCGAGAATCCAGGCAAGAAGAGGAATTCAAGCAGTTCTTGTCGATCGAGACCTGCGGCCATCTCACTCGATGCAAGTTGCTTGCGCACGATGCGCTCGCGCAGCGCATCGAGATCGATACCGCGTCCGTCGTCCGAGACGCGAACACGCAGTTGTCCCGCGTGATGTCGCGCTTCGACGCGCAAGGTTGCCTGCGGCGACTTTCCGCGTGCGCGTCGTTCGTCTGGCGACTCGATGCCGTGATCGAGCGCGTTTCGAAGCATGTGATTCAGCGGTGCATCAAGCCGCGCGAGAATGTCGCGATCGACCGGAACATTCTCACCGATGATCTCAAGCTTCGCATCCTTGCCGAGCGCACGCGCGACATCACGAACAGTACGCGGAAGCGCTGCGGTCACATCCGAGAAAGGCCGCATCCGACTCGAAAGCACTTCGTGATAGAGCTGCGTTGAGGTTTCTTCGCCGCGGCGAATGGCGTTCTCAACCGTCAGGAGATGCGAGAGAACGCGACCTCGGCTGCGATCGAGAATGCCTCGCGCCGGCGCAAGCAACGACGGATCAAGTCCTGCGCGTCGAACGACACTTCGAAGTTGATCCAGTTCATCTTCGAGCCGCGTCAGTTCGCGTTTGAGGTCGCCAGCTTCAGTACGAATCGCCGCGAGTCGTCGCGATTCCAGCATGGTTTCGCCCGCCAATTGCAGCAAGCGATCGAGCTTCTCCGCAGTCACGCGCACCGAACTTGCGCGCGACGATGGTGCTGCTGGTGTTGCGTGCGGCGCGACAGATGCAGATGGGTGTTCCTGCGGCGGAGATGTCAGTGTGCTCGCGACCACCTCGTCGGAAGGTTGCGAGGCGCGCTTTTCCTGATCGATCGTCGCAGGTACTTGAGGCTCGGACATTGGCACCGCCGATACCTCGCGAACCTCCTGCGTTGCGACGGCGCTCGCAGCTACCGCATCATTCGTCGGTGGCGCAACACGAAGCGACTCGACGAGCGCCGTCACTGCAGCGTCGTTCGCCGTCGTCCACGCGGGCACTTCAGGTTCTTCGACCCGCGCGAGTGACGCGAGAAG
>JAIYCA010000409.1 GCA_027488265.1 Planctomycetaceae bacterium | reverse complement strand
ACCTCCCGCTCGAGGCCGCGCTCCCAAAGCAATCGCGGCTCCTACGCCAAGCGGTCTACGCGCGACTGGAAGACGTACAAGTGAACACCGCGAAATCGCGCGGGCGTTGGCGCACCGTGCTCGCGCAACTCTTCGCAAGCCGCGCGTTCACACGAGGAAAAGGCCGCGTTCCTGCCGTCGCGCGCGGGCTACTCAACGAGGCTTCCTTCGACCAAATCGCACAGGTGCCGATCCTGAGCGAAAGCCCAGATCGTGACGGGATTGAGGATCTCTTCGTTCGCTACGCTCGCGCGACGATCGTTGGTGGTCGCGCGTGGGGCGCGGGTTACTACGGTTGGCCCGCGGTACGAGGATTCCAAGCACTCGTCCTCAACATCGCGTGCGCTGCGTGGCTTGCACGCGCGCTCGCCGCGGCGCGCGGTCACGAACATGTTCTGATTGAAGACGCGCGTGATGCGCTCGGCCGCATCGATCGACATGCTGGCCGCGCACCATGGCTCGGTTCCGTCGGCGAGCGCCTGCGGCTGGAGTACTTCCGCCTCGATGACGGACTTCGTCGCATCGTGCGCTCGAGCATTTGATGCGCTCAAGTATGGAGTGTTCTTCAATCAACGCGCGAGCTTTGGAACGAGCAATCGGAGCGCGTTCCCGCGATGACTCCGTGCGTTCTTCTCTGCGCTTGAAAGCTCCGCACTCGTCCGACCATCTTCGAGGATGAGGAGCGGGTCGTAGCCGAAGCCATTTGTTCCACGCGGCGCGCGACCGATCACGCCTTCGAACATGCCGCGCGATTCCGCAACGATGGTGCCATCGGCCCGCGCGATCGAGAGTACGCAGACGAATCGCGCCGTTCGCAGCGCATCAGGAACGCTCTCAAGCGCCGCAAGGAGTTTCGCGTTGTTCGCTCGGTCGCGTTCTTCGCGCGTCGCGCCAATCCCTGCGTAACGTGCACTGTGTACGCCCGGCGCGCCGCCGAGCGCGTCGACCTCGAGGCCCGAATCGTCGGCGAGCACCATGCAACCGAGTGCACGCGCGTACGCCACGGCTTTGATGCGCGCATTCTCTTCAAACGTCGCACCGCTCTCATCGGGCTCAGGAATGTCCGACCTCCCAAGCGGCAGACAGCGAATCCCAAGTTGACCGAGAACGGCCGATATCTCGTCGACTTTGTGTGGGTTCGTCGTGGCGATTGTGAGTTCTTGCATCAGAGCGGCCTCTCTAGGTTTGCAATGCGATCGATCTCGTGCAGCCTACCCGCGGAGGCTTCGGGACATGCGAGAGTTTGCTTTTTGGGCCGTGGGTTGTGTTGCGACAACAGCAGCGTTGTCGGTTGATCTGCACTCCGCAAGTGCCGAGTTGATCGCGCTTCAAGCCACGCGGGATGCGACGATCTATCAGTCGAACGACGGAAGTTTGGCGAACGGCGCAGGGCGCTACTTGTTCGCTGGACGCACCAACCAGAATCTCGCGCGTCGCGGTCTGCTCCACTTCGATGTCGCGTCTGCGATTCCGACGGGTGCGCAGATCACCGCGGCTCGCCTGACGCTCAATCTGTCGCAAGTGAATGCGGGAAGCGGTGCTCGAAACGTTTCGCTCGCGCTGGCTCTTTCACCTTGGACAACTGGCGCGTCGAATCCAGCCGACACCGAAGCTTCGGGCGCGCAAGCGCTCGCTGGTGATTGCACGTGGCTCCACTCCAGCGCGGACGGCGCGGGTGGCGGCACACTTTGGGAAACAGCGGGCGGCGATTTCGCCGCATTCGCCAGTGCGACCGTGTCCACGCAGGCACTTGGCCTCTACACGTGGAGTTCGCTTGGCCTTCTCAACGACGTCCGACTCTTCGCGCAAGATCCGTCGCGCAATCATGGATGGTTCTTGCTCGGCGACGAATCAACCGCAGGCACAGCACGCCGTTTCGACAGCGCGGACAGCGCGCTCGAAAGCGGCATCGTGCCGACGCTCGAGATTGAATACAGCGTGATTCCTGCACCGGGACCAGTTGTGCTGCTCGCGCTTGCTGCGTTCATTACGCCGCGCCGCGGACGACGGGCGTGACAGGCCCGACGCGCGTCACGCGCGTTCACGTTTGCAGAACGCCGGTGCGGTACATCCCAGGAGCTTGAAGCGGTGCCTGCGCCGCAACGGCGAGCGCGAGCGCGAGTTCCTCGCGGGTTTCGCGCGGATCGATGATGCGATCGACCCATCCGCGGCTTGCGGCGTAGCGGATGTCTTGTTGCTCGTTGTAACTCGCGGTAATCGCTGCGAGAAGTTGCTTGCGCATCTCTTCGTCGATCTTCTCGCCCTTTCGCTCGCGCGCGGAGAGGTCGATCGAAAGCAGTGTTCCTGCTGCCTGCGCTGCGCCCATCACCGCGAAACGTGAGCCCGGCCACGCGAGCGTGAAGAGTGGATCAAACGCACGACCACACATCGCGTAATTGCCTGCGCCGTACGAGCCGCCCACCACGAGCGCGATCTTCGGCACCACGCAGTTCGACATCGCGTTCACCATCTTCGCGCCAGAACGAATGATGCCGCCCTGCTCACTATCACGGCCGACCATGAAGCCCGTCGTGTCAGTGACGAAGAGAATGGGCAAGCCCTTCTGGTTGCAGTCCATGATGAATCGCGCCGATTTGTCGGCGGAATCGTCGTAAATCACCGCGGGCATGTTCGTCGCGCTCGACGGACCCGCTTTGCCACATGGCATTTTTCGTTGCGTGAGTTTCTTCTGATTCGCAACGATTCCGCACGGGAAACCTGCGATGCGCGCGTACGCACACACAATGGAACAACCGAACTCCGCGCGGTACTCATCGAGCGATCCAGCATCCACGACGCACGCGAGGAGATCACGCATGTCGTACTGACTGCCAGCCTCCGACTTGAAGATCGTGAAGAGTTCTTCCGCTCCGCGCGCCGGTGCTTCTGCCGCAAAGGGCGCTCGCATCTTCGCGGGCGCCGTCCGCACCGCTGAGAAAACGCGACGAAGTCGCGCAAGACATGATTCGTCGTCTTTCTCGCGGAAATCAATCGTTCCCGAAATCTGCGCGTGCATTTCTGCGCCGCCCAAATCTTCACTCGACACCTCTTGACCGATCGCAGCTTTCACCAACGCCGGTCCTGCGAGATACAAGCCACTTCCTTCGGTCATCAAAAGCGTGTCGCACAGCACGGGGAGATATCCGCCGCCTGCGACACAGTTCCCCATGATCGCGGCGATCTGCGGAATTCCTTGCGCACTGATCACCGCGTTGTTGCGGAAAATCCGGCCGAAATCGTCGGTGTCGGGGAAGACATCTTCCTGCAGCGGAAGAAACACACCCGCACTGTCGACGAGGTAGAGCAGCGGCAATCGCGCGCGTTCTGCAATTGCCTGTGCACGAATGATCTTCTTGCACGTCATCGGGAAGAACGCGCCGGCTTTGACCGTTGCATCGTTCGCGATCACCATCGCGAGCCGTCCGTCAACTTCCGCAATCGTCGTGACAACGCCTGCTGCTGGCGCACCGCCGTACTCGCGATACATGTTCCATGCGCTGAAGAGCCCGCACTCCATCGCGCGCGTGCCAGGATCGGCGAGCAACGCCAAGCGCTCGCGCGCCGTGAGACGACCGTTGCGATGTTGGCGCTCAATCCCCGACTTGCCGCCGCCTTCCTCGATCTTCGCCGCTTCGGCGAGGTATTCGGCGGTCTTCTGTTCGAGCATCGATGTCGTCGTGGTCATGCGGGCCTCAAAATGCGTCGGTGGGAGCGTCGGATATCCGCGCGGGGCGCAGAGAATAGACCAACTCGCGGAGGCTTCCGGCACGCTTGTCCCCTGAACGTCGTCGAAGTTCCGAGAACTCGTGAAACGTCCGAGGTGACCGACGACAAGCCGAGATCGCGTAACCCCTTGCAGCAACGCCTCGGCTTCCGCTATCCTCTTCCCTTCCCCTCAACATGTCAGAAAAGGCGGCGGGACTGCCGCCACATGCAACGAAGGATGCTGAAAGACTCCCATGAGTAATTCGATCATGAGCAATTCGATCGTCGAAGCCAGCCGTCACCACGCCAACGACACCGGTTCCACCGAGGTCCAAATCTCGGCCATCACTGCGCGCATCGCAGAACTGCAAGATCACTTCCGTGCGCACAAGAAGGACCACGCGTCGCGTCGCGGCCTGCTTCTCCTCGTCGGCAAGCGCAACAGCCTGCTGACCTACCTCGCGAAGACCGACCGCGAGAGCTACCTCAACCTCATCAAGCGCCTCGGCCTCCGCAAGTAAGCGCCTGCGCGCCGCGTCCGCGGCCGTGCGGTGTTTTCTGCGGCGTTGCCGCATGCGCACGCCCGCAATCGCGGCGCCTCGCGCCGGCGCTGTCTCATGCATTGAACTGAAGTCGGGCGGCAACCGCCCTTCAATGCTTAAGCGCGCACGGACCGACGGCCCTTTCTTCCCCCAATTCTTTTTTCCTTTCACAACGGGTGCCAGACGCGCCCAACGCCGCGAACGCGCGGCATCAGGAGTTCACACATGGCAATCACTATTGTCGAGAAGACCATCGGAGGCCGCGTCCTCCGCTTTGAGACGGGTCGCGTCGCGAAGCTCGCGAACGGCGCCGTCATGGCCACGTACGGCGAGACCACCGTGCTCGCGACCTGCGTCCGCGCAAATCCCCGCGCTGGCATCGATTTCTTCCCGCTCACCTGCGACTACCGCGAGAAGACGGGTGCAGGCGGCAAGTTCCCCGGCGGGTTCCGCAAGCGCGAGGGCCAGCCGAACGAGAAGGAAATCCTCACGATGCGCATGATGGATCGCCCGATCCGTCCGCTCTTTCCCGAAGGATTCTGCGACGAAATCCAGCTGCAAGCGTGGGTCATGAGCCACGATGCGCAAAACGACTCTGATGTTCTCGCGTGCACTGCGGCGTCGGTTGCGCTCTACATCACCGACGCGCCCTACCAAGGCCCGGTCGCGACGATCCGCGTCGCCCGCGTCATCACCGAACAAGGCGAGCGCTTCGTCATCAACCCGACGCAGGCGCAGATGGAATTCAGCGATCTCGACCTCGTGCTTTCGGGCCACAAGGACGGCATCAACATGATCGAAGTCGGCGCGGCCGAAGTCGATGAAGCCACGATGATCCGCGCGATCCGCTTCGGCTACGACGAAGGCATCAAGCCGACGCTCGAACTCATGGAAGAACTCCGCGCGAAGTGCGGCGCTCCAGCCGTTCGCATGGGCGAACTCTCGACGCCAAGCGACGAAGTCATGAAGAAGGTCAAGGAAGCGGCCTACGACCGCCTCCTCGAGGCACGCAAGATCAAGAGCAAGAAGGAGCGCAACGACGCGGTCGATGCGATCAAGGGCGAAGTCATCAAGGCCCACTTCTCGATTCCTGAGGGCGTCGCCTACTCCGAGCACATGACGGCGGAGAAGAAGCAGAAGCAAGCCAAGGAAGCACTGCGGCTTCTCGAGAAGAAGATCACGCACTACTTGGTAGCGCAGCACTCAATCCGCGCCGACGGCCGCAAGTTGAACGAGATCCGTCAACTCGACATGTCGGTCGCGGTCTTCCCGCGCACGCACGGCTCGGCGTTCTTCCAGCGCGGCGAGACGCAGTCGCTCGTCACCTGCACGCTCGGCACCGTCAAGGATGAGCAGATCATCGACGGCCTTCTCGCCGAGTACGCGAAGAAGTTCTACCTCCACTACAACTTCCCGCCGTTCTGCACGGGCGAAGCTGGCCGCATCATGGGCCCAGGTCGTCGCGAAGTCGGTCACGGCGCGCTCGCGGAGCGTTCGCTCCTCGGCATCCTGCCGACCGCGGAAGATTTCCCGTACACGATCCGCCTTGTCAGCGACATCACCGAGTCGAACGGCTCCTCGTCGATGGCGAGCGTTTGCGGCGGCTGCCTCGCGCTCATGGACGCAGGCGTTCCGATTCGCAACACCTGCGCTGGTATCTCGGTCGGTCGCTTCACCGACACCGATGGCAAGGTGACCCACGTCACCGACATCATCGGTGAGGAAGACTTCTTCGGCGAGATGGACTTCAAGGTCTCCGGCACCCGCGAGGGCATCACCGGCATCCAACTCGACCTCAAGGCCCGCGGCCTGTCGGTTGAGGAGATCGAGAAGATCTTCGTGCAGGCGAAGGAAGGCCGTCTCCACATCATCGCGGAGATGGAGAAGGTGATCGCTGCTCCGCGTGGCGACATCTCGCCGCTCGCGCCGCGCATCACGATCGTGAAGATCGATCCAGAGAAGATTGGCAAGCTCATCGGACCAGGCGGCAAGACGATCCGCGGCATCCAAGAGTCGACCGGCGCCACGATCAACGTCGAAGAAGACGGCACCGTCTTCATCGCCTGCTCGAACGCCGAAAAGGCTCTGCAAGCGAAGGCTGCGGTCGAAGCGCTCGGCGCCGAGATCAAGGTCGGCGCGGTCTACGCGGGCAAGGTTGTCGCGATCAAGGAGTTCGGCTGCTTCGTCGAACTCGCGCCAGGAACCGATGGCATGTGCCACGTCAGCGAGCTCTCGCACGGCTACGTGAAGAAGGTCGACGAAGTGGTCAAGGTTGGCGATTCGGTGACCGTGAAGGTCATCAACATCGACGACAACGGCCGCATCAAGCTCTCGCGCAAGGCCATGCTGCCCGCGCCAGAAGCTGCCAAGGCGTAAGTTCAGTTCAAAGTCAGATTGACCTCAGGTTCCGATCCTGTCGGGACTTATGACCAAAAACTCGAGCACGCGGGAGCGGCACAAATCGCCGCTCCCGCGTTTGTTTTTTCGAGAATCGTGCCTGCTCTTTGCGTTGCGCTTGCATGAGGCACGATCCGGCATCACAATGTTCCACCGGGTCTCGTCGCCCGCGTTTTGAGAGCCACTTCCGGCAACGACCGGATCATTGATGGAGCCGCAACGATGGCGGATGCGCAAACACTGACTGACATGGAAGGGGTCGTTAAGTGGTTCGACGCCCGCAAGGGTTTCGGGTTCATTGTTGGCCCAGAGGGACAGGACATCTTTGTGCACTTCTCGGTGATCGAGCAGTCCGAAGGATTCCGCGCACTTCGTGACGGCGAGCGAGTTCTCTACTCAGCAAACGATGGCGACAAGGGTTGGTCGGCGACGATGGCAAAGTCGCTCGGCTCGCGCGTGCCACCTGCCGAGCGACCAAACAATCGCTCGCGCACCGCGCACTGAACGCAACACAACATTGATCGACACCGACGCACTACAAGTTGCGTCGGTGTTTCTTTTGGTCTGTAGCCAACATCCGCACCTGCACGGTGTTTGAGACTGCGGCGAAGCGGGCCGTGCTACGCTCCCATTTCATGGATTGGGGTTCGTTCCTTTTCGGCGCAGTGACGGGCGGCGTCCTTGCCGTTGCTGTTGTTGCCGGCGTGCTCACGCGTCGGGTGGTGCGCCTTCGCGCCGCCGAAGAGCGCGCACGCCGTCAGGAGCGACTCGCGGAGCTCGGCGCCCTCACCGGGGGCCTCGCACACGAGATCAAGAATCCGCTTTCGACGATCGGTCTCAACGTCCAACTCGCAAGTGAGTCGATCTCCGACTCCGCACTCCCTGAAGACGAGAAAGCCACGCTCGTCCGCCGCGTCGAGACGGTGAGCCGCGAAGCCACACGCCTCGCCAACATCTTGAATGACTTCCTTCGGTTCGCAGGTCGCATCAAGCTTGCACCCGTGGACGCCGATGTTCGTGAGACCGTCGAGGAACTCGCCGACTTCTATCGCCCGCAGTGCGACATACATCGCACACTCTTGCGAACCGATCTTCCATCCACGCCCGTCGAAGCGCGATTCGATCCAGCGCTGCTCAAGCAGGCGCTCCTCAACCTTCTCATCAACGCAACACAAGCGATGGCCGCGACCGACGCTCCGACGCGGGAAATCCTGGTGCGCGTACGCGTCGAGACGCCCGATCCCACGCGAGCGAGCCGCGCACCCCAAACTCCTGAAGTTGTGCTGCACGTCATTGACACGGGGCCCGGCATTCCGAGCGCGAAGCACGCGGAGATCTTCCGCCCTTACGTGACTGGGCGAAAAGGTGGCAGCGGCCTTGGGCTCGCGGTCACCCGCCGCATCATCGAAGAACACGGCGGTCGGATCGAACTCTTCAGCGAAGAGGGCAAAGGAAGCGACTTCGTCGTCAGACTTCCAATCGCAGGGCCAGCGACGCCGACGAACTCCAGCGAGAACGACGACGCACGCAAGACGCTGCTCGACCGCCTTTTCAAGCGCGCGTCGACGACGTGACTTTGGCGGTCGCCGCTGCGGCGGCGGGTGAATTTTGCGGTCGCCGCTGCGGCGGCGACCTTTCGCGTGATTCACGCTAGAGCGAGGGCGCGGCGAGAGCCGCGCTCGAGCGCTCAAAACTCGAGCGCTCAAAGACGTCGCGAGCGCTCATTCAAGCCAGTCTTTGGCCTTCAATCGCTCGGGAACGTAGGTCTCGCTGACGTACGAAATGTCCTTCGTAATCAACGACTCGACTTCCATCTTGAATCCGTTGGAGAGGAGCGCGTTGATCTCCTTCTGCCATCCCTTGTGCGCCTCGAACCACGGATACGCCGCGATCTCACGCGCGCGCTTGATGTCGTTGTCGGTGAGATCGATCTTCACCGCGTCATCGAGTCCGCATTCACGGAAATCCTTCGCGCGGATCCCAAGGAACTTCGCATCGGGAATCGCAAGACGCGTGCTTTCAAACGCGAGCGAAATCGATCCCTGCTTGATGACGCTGTAGATGTAATGGCCCCACGGATCGTTGTCGAGCACGCAGATGATCGGCAACTTCAACTCTTGGTTGAGTCGTTGCAGCAAGCGCCGGCATCCACGCGGCGGCTGCCCTGCGCCGTGCGTAAGAATGCAGTTGTGTTTCTCCCAGAATCGATCTTCGTTGAAGCGATTCCAAACGGTGCCTTTTTCGACGTGCAGCACGAACTTCGCTTCGCACTTCTTGAACTGAATGATGTCGGGCTCGACGATCGACGGCAGCGCGTAGCCGCCCGAACCCATGCGACGACAGTCGATCTCGTCACCCTTATCAACGATCGTGATGTTGCCCACCATCGAGCCGCGGTTTTCCGCGAAGACGTGCAGTTCTTCGCGCAACGCGCCAAGCGCCACTTCGAGATCTTCCAGAATCGGGTCCGACTCATCCTGCGTGTCGAAGGTGTTCTCCTTCGTACCCGCGACCGTGTGCTTTGCCTTGTAGAACACACCACGAAGACTGCTTGTCTTTTGCGCCTCAATGAGATCCTTGATGGTGCTCGCGTGCAGCATCGTTTGCATGAACTGCTTCGCGGTCTTCAAGTCAAAGAGTGGGCGCTCCGCAGTCGCGCCGCCCATCTCAAGAATGCCCTTCTTCTTGTTCCAAATCGTGTTCGACTTCGTGCGTGTCGGAATCTGCACGATTGGTTCGCGGCCGCCGAGCGAACGTCGAACGATTTCCTCCGCGAGTGTGAGGATCTTCCGCTGCGTTGCAATGTCGCGTTCCTTCACCTTGCCATTTGCAGGCTTCGGGGAACTTGACGCGGGTGTGTTGGACTTCTTCGCCATGTGTTCATTCCGATAGAACGTGCGCACGAGGCGCGATCTCTGAGAAACTGACGCGCACAAAGAGCTGAGGACAGGTGCGACTCAGAACAGACGCGGATCGTCATCTTCAAACGGCTTGTTGGCAGTCGATCCCGCGGACTTCGATGAAGTTGCGGGCTTGGAAGTGCCGGAAGACTTTTCCTCGGAGCGCGCCGAAAGATCCTTCTTCGTGACGATCGCGGGTGCCGCCTTGGCCGCTTGCTTCTCCGTCGTTTTGGGCGCGGACTTTGACGACGGCGGCTTCTTGGCGGCACTCGACTTCGATTCCACTGGTTCGAACGAAATCGGCGCGATCGGCGCGGATTGTTCGATGGGCGCGATCGCGGTCGGTACCAAAATCACACCGTCATCGTCGAAGTCGTCTTCCTCTTCACGAACGACTTTGCCATCCTCATCGAGGTGCTGATCGGCAACCGCAGTCTTCTTGCGGGCCTGTTCGAGCAGCGCGTCGTAGAGCCGCTTCGCGTCTTCATTCGTGATCGCGTTGAGCGACTTCGCGATCTCACCGATGTATCGCTCGAAGACATCGCGACGCTCGCTCTCACGGCGCATCTTCTGACGCTTGCGGAGATACGTGCCGAGCTTTCGCCCGCACTCCATGAGCGCGAGTTTCATCTCCTTGCGAATCTCGTCGTAATCCGCGATCGCTTCCTTGGACTCGCTCGTGAATGGCACCCACACGCTTGCCATGTGGATCATCACGACGAGTGGCCCAACTGGAAGACTGCCGCGCGGCTGCTGCATCGCGTAGTTCTTCCACGGCGTTTCTTCGACGGCCTTGAAACTCGAGCAAGCGCTTTGCTGGAACAGGAGCGGAACGCGGTTTGCGAAGCGAATGACGCGCGCGGATTGATCCGCGGGCAAGTCGCCGCCGAAGGCGATCGCTGCTTCAATTTGGAAAGGACGTCCGCGATAGACCGCGGCTTCGCGCGTGGATGCCGCGTAAAACTCGGCCTTTACGCCTTTGAGAAGCCCCGCGAGCAACTGTCGAACGCCAATCGGCGCGAGGCAATCGGTCGGTGGCGGTGCAAGCCGTTCATCTTCAAAGACTTTGAAAAGCTTCTCGACCTCGGGTGGCTCGATATCCGCGGCTTTCGTCCGACTCGTGACACCGATCGCCGAGCAGAACTTCGACGCCGTCGACGATGAAACGCGGCAGAAGCGCGTCTGCAAGAAGTCGTACAGCGTGCCTTTCTCGCTCGCCTCATAGTCCTTCAACATCTGAAGAAGGATGCCGAGTTCGATGCCCTTCGGGTGCGGCTGAATCTCCTTCGTTTCAGGCGGGAGTTCCTGCACGCCACGCGGGTAGACGATGACGCCACCCGTTTCCGAAGTTTGCGCAGGAGCTTCTTTCTTGCCTTCCTGTGCAGCAGAAGCACTCGTGCCAGGAAGAAGATCATCGCCCTCTTCTTGGGTCGTCCGCGATGGCGGTACGAAGATGATGCGCGCATGAGGATTCGCGATCGCGGTGAGTTCGAGGAACTCATCGACTGAGCCGCGTCCCTTCTGATACTTCCCTTCGAGTTCAATCGAAACGCTCGTGCCGGTCGCGAAGACATCCGGCGACAAGAAGGTGCCTTCGGCGGAAAGCTGCTTCGTTCCCGCGGAAATCGTGCGGAAGCGCTCGGGTGGGAAGTCTTTCGTTTCTTTGTCGAGCGTCACCTCGGCGCGATTCGTCTTCGTGTTCATCGCGAGTTCGAGGTGATGCGCCGCTTGCTTCGCATTCGGCTTCGTGTGGATCACCATCGGACGACCCGTGGTGATCAAGCCGTTCATACCGGCGGCCGAGATACCGATTCCCTGCTGCCCGCGCGACATCTTCAAGCGATGGAACTTCGAGCCGTACAGCAAGCGGCCGAAGATGTTCTCCACCTGCTTGCGCACGATGCCTGGTCCGTTGTCGATGATCGTGACGCGGTAGCGCGAACTCTTCGAAGTCGCGGGACGCCTCGGATCGAGATCCTCGATGACGACTGCGATATCTGGAAGGATGCCGCCCTCCTCGCACGCATCGAGCGAGTTGTCGACGGCTTCCTTGACCGTCGTCAGGAGTGCCTTGCGGGGATTGTCGAAGCCGAGCAGGTGGCGGTTCTTGACAAAGAACTCGCTCACGGAGACTTCCTTCTGCCGAGCGGACATCTCCTCGGCAGTCGCTCCCCTGCGTGGCTTGGTCGAATGAGCAGCGCGTTCCGTCACGGCCTTCACGGCTCCCTCCATCAATGGACCAAGGCGTTCCGTCGCCTCAGCGCGGCGCAATGCCGCGGGACCGAAGTTAGCGGATTCCCGCGGCTCGCGCGGCGCACAGACGCGCTCCCGCACCAATTCTCAGGAGAGAGTCTTCGCATCGAGCACCTCACCCGCGGAGCGCTTCCGCTACACTCTTCCCCCTTCCGCTGACCCCTTTTCGAGATACACACCATGGAAACGACTCTCATCATCCTGAAGCCAGACGCCGTTCAACGCGGTCTCATGGGCCGCATCATCACCCGCTTCGAAGACAAGGGCCTCCAGATCGTGGGCGCGAAGCTCATGCAGATCTCGCCTGAGCTCGCGGCGACCCACTACAAGGATCACAACGGCAAGCCGTTCTACAACGGCCTCGTCGGATTCATGACGAGCTCTCCGGTGCTTGTCATGGCGGTCCGCGGCATTGGCGCGATCACCATCTGCCGCGGCATGATGGGCGCGACGTTCGGCTCGAAGGCTGCAGCGGGCACGATCCGCGGCGACTTCGGCGTCTCGAACTCCTTTAACCTCATCCACGGCTCCGACAGCCCTGAAGCTGCGGCGCGCGAACTCTCGCTCTTCTTTAAGGCGGGCGAAGTGCTCGACTTCACGCGTGCTGGCGAGCGCTGGATCTACGACAGCTCGTCCGGCAAGGCGGAGTGATCCGAGCATTGTGATCAAGACTTCATGATCACGGCTTCATGATCAAGGCTTCATGATCAAGGCTTCATGATCAAGGCGGGCCCCTGCGCGCCCGTCGATCCACCCAACAACACGCACCGACCGAAGGGCCAAGCCGTTCGGTCGGTGTCTTTTTCAACGCGCGAAGGAATACGAGTCTGCCGAGTTGCGTCCTTCCCCCTCCGCACGGCGGAGCCATCCCTTCGGCATCGTCCCCAGATTGCTCGTTTCCGAGTTCTGCGGGAGACGGAACTTCAACCTTGCGACATCTCAAACGTATAGTGGGGATCTGCGGTCGTTCCGCAGTTGTTTGTTGATCGATTTTGGTGGGATGGAGTTGGTCGAACGTGTTTACGCACGTTCCGAGTTCTGCGCGTCGCAGTTTTGGAGCGCGCGCACCTGAACCAACGCAGATTTGAGTTCGGGACTGAATCGCACTCGAGGCGGTTTTCGAAGCGATATTTCTCGAACTTGGGGAGAAACACGAACAAATTGGTCGGATATGGCGTCTTCCATCACAGCCGCCCCGCCCTATCTCGGAAGTTTCGACTGACAACGAACGGTGCTTCAAGTGAATGAAGTCGAGCATTGGGAACGCTCGACTTCGCAATTTCGGCGCAAGTAAGGATGTATTGAGGGTGGTTTCGAGACTTTTCGTCTCGAAATCGAGCAGAATCGGCGCCCAGCTCGTGCATTTCTCGCTGGCTCTCTGAGTCTCTCCACCCACGAAAACTATGACAGACCGACCCTGACCTCTGTTGGAAAAGATGCGCGGCCTCGCCCAGCCGTCGCGAAGGCCCAGAAACCTCCACGCGTAATGACGCAAAGGAAGCTTCCACTATGCCATCGCTCGCCCGCAAGAACGCGACCGAACCGAAACCGCTTCAGCAGTTGGCCAATATCGCGCATTCCGCAGAGCCAACACCGGAGTCGTTGGTGGTCGCCCTGCCATCGGGAGGCCTGCCAACTGGCGCGGTCATGGGTGCCGATTCCCCTTTGTTGCGGACGCAGCGCCGAAACAACGCCTCAATCCGCGCTCGCACACTGTCGAAGCAATCTCCACAGTCCGCTCTCCGATCAGCGATGCACGCCGTCGCCGGCGTTTCCGCTGTGGCTCATCACGCAGGAGGATTGTCATCCTCATCGGTCAACGCGCAGGTCGAACGAAGCCTTGTGTCGCGTACTCCGGCCCGCTCGGAGCTTCGCCCGCTCTCAAACAGCGAAGAAGCACTTCTCAACGAGATCCTCTCCGAGCCGATGGACTACATCGACCACCCGGAGTACCACGTCCACGGTGCAGAGGAATGCATCTACGGCTTTGCGGAGATCGAGCGACCGGATGTGACGTGGTATCGACCGCTCATGGACGATTTCATCTCGGCGCGCAGTCGAGGTACTCGCTCGCCAAAATCGCAATCAACCATTCTTCTGACAGGTGCACAAGAGCGCATCCTCTTCATGAAGTACAACTTCGCGCGTTTCCAAGTCTCTGAGATTCAACAGATGGCCGCTGGCCGTGCGTTGAGCCTCCCCGAGGCGCGGACGGTGCTCCGTTGGTACGCCGTCGCAACGCAATATCGCGGGCAACTCGCCGAAACCAATCTTCCGCTTGTGCTCGCGATGGCGAAGCGCGTGCGCCTCGCAGAGGTGGATTTCGCCGACCTCATCGGCGAGGGCAACATGGCGCTGATGCGGTCCGTGGACAAGTTCGACTGCGGGCGCGGTTTTAAATTCTCGACGTACGCATGCCGCGCGATTTTGAAGGCCTTCAGCCGACACGGCATCAAGGTGACGACACACCGCAAGCGATTCGGTGCTGAGTACGACCCCATCTTGGAGAAGTCAAACCACCTCGAGACCGTGCGTGCAACCCACGAGCGCGAGTGCGCCGATGAAGTGAAGCACATCCTCTTTGCGAATAAGGCCGATCTGAGCCAAATCGAACGTGCCGTGATCGGTTTCCGGTTCGGCTTCAACGTCGATGGTTCACCGCTTGCCGTGGAAACCATCTCGGGAGGCGACAAGAGCGACGGTGCCCGCGAACCCGCACCAGAGGTCGGTTTTGTGGCGGCTTCGACCGCGCCCGCTGCGACCACCGCAGCGAGCACCGTACCGCTCACGCTTGAACAGGTCGGCCAAGTCGTTGGCTTGACAAAGGAACGGGTTCGCCAGATCCAGAACAAGGCCCTTGAGAAGATCCGCGTGGCGCTTCAATCTGCGAACCCACTCGCAGCGACTGAATTGGCCGTCGACATCGCGACCCGCGAGGGACGTTCACCGACGAAGTTTGCCCAGAGCGACAATTGAGTCGGACACTGCCCGAACGAACAACCCTACCCAGCGCCGGACGCCACCCGTCGTCCGGCGCTGTT
>JAIYCA010000247.1 GCA_027488265.1 Planctomycetaceae bacterium | reverse complement strand
GGTACCGTCAGCCTTGTTCGACCAGTGGTACTTCTTGCGGTCGCCAATGAGTGCAAGGTGCGCGTAAGAGGTGTGCGACACGTTAATCGCGCCACCGTCCGGATTGGCATAGACGTTGGCCTTGAAGGACGCGTCCCAGTGGAACGGACCTGCAGCGTCGCCCGCGGCGCCTGGGTTGTACGAGCTGTAGTTGTAGTCCGACTTCGTCTTGACGACGGGGTTCGTCTCAACCGGCGAGACGCAGACTTCTGGCGTGATGAAGCCCTTCGCGATCATCGAGCTGTAGAGCGCTTCTGTCTTGTTCTGGGTCGGGTTCTCTTCACCCTGGCCCGGGTAGAACGTGCCACCGACCGACTGACGGCGAATCAGGCCTGGGATCGGGAGGCGGCCCTTGTCGTCTTGGTTGGCGTAGGTGAGGAAGCCCTTGTGGATCTGGCTGATGTTCGCCGAGTCCTGGAGGGTCTTCGCCGAGCGCTGCGCCTTGCTCAGGGCCGGCAGAAGCAGGCCGATGAGGAGGGCGATGATCGCCACGACGACGAGCAGTTCGACGAGGGTGAACCCGCGTGCGAGGCCGCTCTTGTTGCGGTACGTGTCAGTTCGCATGTGTGACTCCTGAAAGAGGTGTGGGCAACAGATTGTGTTGGACCACGGTGGGGGAATGAAGGCGGCGCGGAAAGAAACACGCCGAGAACGGCAATCGGATAGGCGTTCAGATCCGTGCGTGTCGCACGGTTCCTCAGAACGACCCTTTGGAACACCCTCAGTACGGCCGAAGCATCGTGCAGGTTCTGTTCGATCGAACCGAACTTGCGCAGAACTTGCTGGCGGCGTCCATGAGAGCATTGGGGCACGGGCTGACTCGCGTCGTCGAGCGGCAGGCGGAGCATTGTTGACGCGGTAGGTCAGCATCACGCCACCAGCGCCAGCACTATTCGAATACTGATCCAAATACTGATCCAAACACTGATTCAGATACTGATTCGAATAGGCCTCGCGGGGTGTCAGTGCCGTTGAGACGGATCTGATTCAAGAACGGCTGCCTGCTCTGAAACACGCCTTCAAAGTCCTAGGATGGCCTAGGAAGGCAGTTTCAGGGGTTCCACGCCCGCCTTTCAGGGGTTCATCGAGTCAGGTGTCTACACCCGAAACCATGAAAAACCAAGAGGCGACAACGAAGAAAGCAAGGCCGAGCAAATCAGGCTCAACTGCGAGGTGACACAGAGGCGCCCATGCAGGGTTTCAAATTGTCGGCGGTTGCGGCGAAGCGTCGGGGGGCCGACAAGAAACACAATCAGGACGGGGTGAAGAGGAGCCGGAAGAAGAGGTGGCTCGACCTCGATATAGCCGCAACCGTCAGGTAACTGAGGCAGAGTAGTACGTGTGCGATCCGTGTCAAGTTCCGGTGCAGAGAGAATTCGGAAGAGAACTCGCCGGACAGTTGGGTCATGAAGTGTGCGAGGCAGAGGTGAGGTTCGCCTGTTCGGGGTTGGGCCCGACGCGCCCGCCGCCGATGATCGAGCGGTGCAGTAGGATTGCGCGCCTCGGAGGTCCTGTATGTCGAACCCACACGCCGCGCTTGAGCGCCTCGGTATCACTCTCCCCGCCGCACCCAAGCCCGTCGCGGCGTACGTGCCCGCTGTTCGGACTGGAAATCTGATCATCGTCTCGGGCCAGCTTCCTATGTCGAATGGCGCCCTTCTCGCCACTGGCCCAGTGCCGTCGAAGGTGTCCATTGAGGATGCTCAGAAGGCGGCGAAGCAGTGCGCCCTCAACGCGCTTGCAGTCGTTGCCGACAACCTCGGCGGAGACCTCTCGAAGGTTCGTCGCATTGTCCGGTTGGGCGTTTTCGTCCAATCAGACGATCGCTTTGACGGCCAGCCGAAGGTTGCCAACGGCGCAAGCGAATTCATGCAGGAGATCTTTGGCGAGGCAGGTCGGCATGCACGCGCCGCGGTCGGAACCAATGCACTGCCGCTTGACGCGACCGTCGAGGTTGAGGTCATGGTGGAAGTCGCCGAGTGAGAGGCTGGCAGGCCGACTGAGCGGTCGACTGGCCGGCGAACTGACAGGCTGATTGACGCACGTCCACCGACGTGCGTCTCGCGCCTGCTGTACCCATGGCATCTCGCGCAAGCTGTTGTCGATTAGCGGAGCAAGGCGACCGCGAGGAGCACGATGTTCCCGACGGCAAGAACGCCGATCAGGATGATCGCGGGCAAACTCGCAAATGGCTTCGGATCATCCTTTCGAACGATCGCGATAGGTTCTTGCGCGCCGGCGGAGACGGCGGAAGAGATCGTTGAAAGATCAACGGCGGGCTTTGCGTATTCAGGCTCTTGACCCGAAAGCACGAGTTCGAGATCGCGCACGAGATCGCGCGCGCTCTGATAGCGATCGCGTGGGTCTTTCTTCATCATCGTTTCGATGATGAGCGCAGTTCCACCAGAAATCTGTGGATTCACGTGGTCCGGCGGAATGAGCGCGTCCTTCAAGTGCCGATGCATCACTTGCGACGGCGTCGTTCCGTCGAACGGAAGTTTGCCCGTCACCATGTGGTAGAACGTCGCTCCGAGGCCGTAGATGTCGGCTGGTGGGCCGATGTGTACGGCGCCGCGAATTTGCTCGGGTGAAATGTAGTAAGGCGTGCCGTAGGCGCGACCGGATTCCGCTTCGGCGGCTTCCTTGTCGCTCATCGCGCGGGCGAGGCCGAGGTCAGCAAGTTTCGCGACATTCCCCGTCGTCATCATGATGTTCTTGGGTTTGATGTCGCGGTGGACAAAGCCCATTTCATGCGCGTGTTGCAGCGCCGACCCAACCTGTCGGATGATCTCAAGTGCTTCTCGTTCAGGCAGTCGTTTGCGCGCGACGATTCGGTCGTAGACGGTGTCGCCGTCGACATACTCCATCACGAAGAAGTGGTGCTCGCCAGCTTGTCCAATTTCGTAGGCAGCGACGATGTTGTTGTGTGAAAGCTTCGCGGCGGCGCGGCCTTCGCGAAGGAAACGCTCGATGAAGTTCTGGTTCTGCGAGAATTTCTTCGGCAACACTTTGATCGCAACGAGTCGATCAAGCGACAACTGCTTCGCGAGGAAGACGGTTGCCATCGCGCCTGCGCCGAGTTTCCGAATGATGCGGTAGCCCGGGATCTGCTGGCTCGTCTTCACGGCCTCGAGATCGCCGCGAAGTCGCTCGACTTGACGCTTCGTGAGGAAGTCTTTCTCGACGAGAAGTTCCGCGAGCGTGACGGGCACGCTTCCGGCGCTGCGGGCACGCTGGTCACTCGAGCATTGATCGAGTTCCTCGGGAGTCACCAGTCCACGCTCGACCACAACGCGGCCCAGCATCGTGTCGAAATTGGAGCCAGCGCGCGAGCCATCACCCGACTGTGTGCTCGCGGGCGTCGGCGCGGAGGATGGTGCGGCGTCCTCGCCGGACATACGGACGGGCTCTTGACGACGGCTGTTCGTTGGGTCAGTGGACACGTGCAGTACAGGTTGGTGCGTGCAAGAGGGCCAGAAGCGGGTGCGGAAGAGTCACGCATCGAAGCGCGGTTGTCAATCTCCGAGGCCGAAAGAGTAGCGACTGCGGTACGAGTGTACGCGGCTACGTTCGTTCGTCGTTATCTTCACATACGTGACGGATCATGTTCGACCATCGCAAGGGGACCAACGTTCCACCGAGAGAGCAGCGGAAACGCACGTCGCAGCGCATGCGGAGTCACATGCAGAGAGGCACGATGGGAGAGTCAGGCCGAATCACGAAGTGAGCCTTGTTCTCGCGAGCGGCTCCCCGCGGCGTGTTTCCATGTTGCGGGACGCGGGGTTCGAAGTTGAGGTTGAGCCAGCAGATCTCGATGACGGGGCGCTCACGCTCGGTGCGGTCGACGCTCGAGACGTTGCTCCGGCACTCGCCCACTTCAAGGCGCGTCGGGTCGCCTCGCGACGCGCTGCACGCGGTGCGCCTCCTGCATGGATCCTTGCGGCGGACACGGTCTGCGAACGCGACGGCGAAGTTCTCGGGAAACCCAAGGATGTCGCGGATGCGCGTGCCATGATTTCGTCGCTCGCCGAGCGCGGGCATGGAGTGATCACGGGTTGGTGCCTCATGGCACCGAATGGCACCTACCGCGTTGGCCGCGATATCGCGTGGATCGAGATTGGCGAACTTCCGAACGAAGACTTCGAACGCTTCCTCGAAACTGGGGCATGGAAGGGTAAAGCTGGCGGCTACAACTTGCCGGAAGTCATCGCGCGGGGCTGGCCCGTTCGCTGCGAAGGCGATCCGGAGACGGTCGTTGGGCTTCCGCTTCGCCGATTAGAGCCGATGTTGCGAGAGGCCTTGCAATCGCCGCGATGCGATACGACGTATCTCCGTGCCAATGGCACATCGGAGCGTTGCGCATGAGCCCGTGGCGACCGATCTTTGACAGAACAATGGCGGGTGTTCTCGTCGTCGATGGAAGTGCGATCGATCCCGCGCTCGCGGGGCGCGATCTGGGCCCGTGGTTCATGGTTCCCGCGGTTGTGAGTGTGCCGCTTGCGATGGTGCTCGCGCTCGCGCTGCTCTGGTACTTCGCGCGTCTTGGACGGAATGACGTGCCAGTCCTCCAGCGTCGGGTGCGGCGAACCGGAATCGTGTTTGCGCTCGCTGCGGTCGTACCGCTTGTTCGTGCGCTGACGTTTGTTCATCCACATGAAGATCGCGTCGGCTGGGCAACCGCATGGTCGATCGCACTGCTTGCGCTTCTGTTTTGGTTTCTGCTCGCAATCGTCGACGTAATCATCGTTCTGCGTGGCGGGCTTCGCGAGTACGGCGAACTCAAGCGCGAAGTCTTCGGCGGAGGAAAATCGGCGACAGGAGATCGAAGCGATGCCTGATACGCGCGGGCCGCTTCCTGCATGGATTGCGCCCATCACGTGGCCACTCGCTCGTTGCTATGGGGTTGGCGTCGCGTGGCGCAATGCACGTTGGGATCGTGGAGTTGGCGTCCAGCGACTCGAAGTTCGTGCGAGTGAAAATCGCGCGAGCGGAAGCGAAGTTGTTGCGCCACCGGTTGTTTCGATTGGCAATCTCACGGCAGGTGGAACGGGAAAGAGCCCGTTCGTCGCGTGGTGCGCAGCCGAACTCGCCTCGATCGGCGCGAAGCCAGTCATCGCGCTGCGTGGCTATCGCGCGGCGCGTGCTGGTACTTCAAACAAGGTCATCTCTGATGAAGCTGAGGAGTATGCATCCACGGCATCGATGGCGAAGGTCGTTGTTGGTGCGCGTCGCCGCGAAGCGCTTGTGACAGAACTCTCGGCGATGACCGCAGAAAACTGGCGAAATCACGCGGCGATTCTCCTCGACGACGGATTTCAACATCGCAAACTTGCGCGAGATCTCGATGTTGTGCTGGTCGACGCATCTCGACCTGGACTCGATGGCGATCTTCTTCCGAATGGATGGCTGCGTGAGCCTGCGCGCAATATCGCGCGCGCTGACCTTGTGGTGCTGACGAAGGCAGATGACGAAGTGCAACGCGCTCGCGCGGCGGCACTTGTCGCGGAATCTCGCGGTCGCCCGCATGATGCAGTGTGTGTGCATGCGTGGGACGCGCTTGAAGTGAGTGCTGCTCATGGACGCGAGCGGATCTCTGTCGCTGAACTCGCGGAGCGTCGCGTGCTCTCAGCGTGTGCGCTCGGAAATCCAAGCCACTTTCACGGAATGGTCGAGCGTGCCGGCGGGCACATCGTCGAGAGAATGGAGAAGCCTGACCATCGGCCATTCACGCTTGCCGAACTCGAACGCGCGGCGTCGGTCGCAGGTGTGCGCGAGGTTGTCCTCTCGCGCAAAGACTTCGTGAAACTTGACGTGAAGTCTTCAAGCCGAATCGCTCTCCTGATTCCACAACTCTCGATTGTGTTTCTCGAAGGCGAAGATCGCGTGCGCGCGGCGTTGGGGCGCGTGATCAGCGCGAGAAACTCTCGCGCGAGCGCGTAATTGTGTCGAAGTCGGTGTACGGGCGCCCATTGACGATGCGTTGACGATCGAATGTCGCGGTGTTCGAAAGCTCGTACGTCCGCGAGAGTGCCTCGCGTTGCGTGCCGAGTTTCGCATCGTTGCGATCGAAGCCGATGCGCGCTGTTGTCATGGCCAGTGTCGACGAAGTCTCAGCGCGCGTGGGCACGATGTCTGCCACTTTGGGCGCACATCCAACGAGCGTCGCGAGAGCGATAGCACCAGCCGTGCCCACGAGACGAGGGCCGAGAACTCGAAACCGATTTTCAATCTTCAGGTTGTCCACGGCACTTCCTCCGAGTCCGACGATGCGCCTCAGATGAGCTGACGCAAGCGAAAACGCCGTTTGTCGGCCGAAAGAGCGAATCCTCTCAGGCCGCACGATTGGCACAGGTCGCAGAAGTGAAACTTGTGACGTCCCGAGAACGCAATCTCTGCTGAACCCTTGACTTCCGATGCCCTGTCGTTGGATACTCGCGGAGTTCTCTGCTCCCAAGAGAGCGTGAGGTTCCCCAATTTGAATTTCGAACGGCCTGGGCTGGCCGAGGTGTGTGATGGCAACAACGACGAAGAAGGATCTCATCGAACGCGTCGCTCAAGACACGGCGCTGCCGCGCACCGACGTGCGTCGTGCGGTGCAGAGTTTCCTTGATCACGTGATCGATGAACTCGCGCGCGGAAACCGTTTGGAGTTCCGCGACTTCGGCGTGTTTGAAATCCGCGCCCGTGCAGGTCGTGTGGCGCAGAACCCGAAGACGCTTGAGCGCGTCGCAGTTCCGCCGCGGAAGAGCGTTCGCTTCAAGGTTGGACGTCTCATGCAGCAGTCGCTCGAAGATGGTCAAGTGGTTGCGCGCGTGGGTGCGTCGGCTGAGTCGGACGAGTGACGTTGCTCGAAGAGTGACGTCGCTTGGCGACACGCGGATCGTGGGCGCGGTCGGCGAGCCCCGCGAAACGTCGGCCTTCGGATCGCATGCGTTCCGAACAAGTTGCAGTGCCGCTTCGTGCGACTTGATGCGACTTGATGCGACTTGATGCGACTTGATGCGACTTCGTGCGTTTCACGTGTGAAACCTGTTCGAACGCACGTTGAGCGTGTAGTCTCCGCCGCGTGCAGGACGAATTCACCAACAACGACGGAACGCAGGGTGGCGATTTTGGTGGCGGCGCGCGTCGTTCGCGTGGCGGACCCCGCCGCGGTCGTACAGGCGGCGATGGCCAAACGGAATCGCAGCGTCGTGATGTTGCAGCACTCTTCGGCGCCGAACCGCCCGTTGCGATTGAGGCCGAGATGGGTCTCATCGGCGCGGTGTTGTGGGATCCGAAAGTTGTCGGCGATGTGATCACCGTCGTTCGTTCTGGCGACGACTTCTCCGTGCCTCGTCACGGACGCATCTACGACGCCATCATCGAACTCTACGAGCGGCACGCGACGGTTGATCTTGTGCTGCTCAATCAGTTGCTTGTCGATCGCAATCTCGTCGAAGCGATCGGCGGCTTTGAGTATCTCGTGCAACTTGCCGAAGGTGTGCCAAGCGCGGCCAACGCAGTGCACTGGGCGCAAGTCGTCCGCGAGAAGGCGACGACGCGCGAACTCATCGCGGCCGCAGGTTCGATTCTGGAAGAAGCGCATACGTCGCGTCAGCCAGCGCAGAATCTCCTTGAGAGCGCGGAACAGCGCATTTTCCGCATTGCGCAGAAGCGCGAGCAGGGCGTTGTCGCGACGGCGCAAGAGCTCGTCGATGAGACGATGCGTTTGATCGAAGCGAGTGACGGCAAGGGTTTCATGGGTGTGCGCACGGGTTATGGCGAGTTCGATGAAATGACCAACGGCCTGCAGCGCGGCGAAATGATCATTCTCGCGGCGCGTCCGTCGATGGGTAAGACCGCGCTTGCGCTCAACCTCATCGAGCAAGTCGCGCAGAACGGCGTGCCGAGCCTGATGTTCAGTCTCGAAATGGGTCGGCAACAACTCATCCAACGTATGTTGTGCGCGCTTGGGCAAATCGATAGTCAACGCATGCGCAAGCACATGCTTGGAAGTGACGACTATCGCCGCTTGATGTCGGCCTGCGGTGAAATCTCACGACTTCCGCTCTTCATCGATGACACGCCAGGTCTGTCGCTGCTTGCAATGCGCTCGAAAGCGCGTCGTTTGAAAGAGCGATTTGGTATCGGCTTCATCGCGATCGACTACTTGCAGCTCATGAGTTCGGGTTCGCGCGTTGAAAGTCGTCAGCTCGAAGTGAGCGAAATCTCGCGTGGCATCAAGGCGATGGCACGTGAACTGGATTTGCCCGTGCTTTGTCTTTCGCAGCTCAATCGTGCGGCGGAACAGCGCGAAGGCCATCGTCCGCGCATGAGCGATCTCCGTGAATCGGGCTCGATCGAACAGGATGCCGACGTTGTGATGATGCTCCACCGCGAGGACTACTACCACCGCGGCGATCCGAACTGGGCCGACGAGAACCCCGACAAGG
>JAIYCA010000144.1 GCA_027488265.1 Planctomycetaceae bacterium | reverse complement strand
CGGGAGCTTCGAAAGCTCATGCTGCCGAGGTTGTCGTATGTCATGACTCCACCGGCGGTCCACCATCTGGTGCTGTTTCGCTTCGCGAACGTGAGGTGAGCGGCGATACGGCATCCATGGAACAGAACGCGGCCGCGCAGGACGCGTCGGCCTCAAACATGTCGACCTCCGACGTCTCCGCCCAGAAGTTCCCCGCCGTGAACTTCTCCACCCCTGACGACGGTCTCGTGACATCAAGCATGCCGAGACTCTTCATTGGCGTGATGACAGCGCTCTGGGCAGGCGCCGCACTTGTCGATGCGATGCCGTGGTTCGACATCGGTCGAGCAGTGTCAGGACAACAAGGAGCTCCGGGTGCCGAACTCCATCACACCTTCGCGTTGTGTGGAGTTGCACTTGCGCTTGGTTCGGTTGTCTGTATCGCCTACGCCACGCGTATTCACAAGCAGAACACGGTCCGCGGGGGTCACACAAGAACCGACCCTGCTCATTCCACTCTGCCGCCAGCGCCGTCTGCATACGCCACTTTGCGTGCGGCGAGAGTGAAGCGCCAACAGTACTTGATGCAGTCGTGGCTCGCGATTTCGCTCCTGCTTCTCGCCGCAGCAACGCTCGGACTTGCGATTCGGACGCAGCAAATCGATCAAGAGAGAGCATTTCTTGAGTTCGTGTTCCCGAACGAAGATCGTGCCTCTGGAACGCTCGTAGAGATCGAAGGCACGGTGGACGAAGAGTTCTCGACACGCGGATTCGCGGTCGACATCCTGTCGCGCCACTTCGAGAAGGAGCCAATCCATCGATGCGTTCTGCGCGACGTTCGATTCGTCGAGCCAGATCACTCTTTGCGCGAGACTCATTCGATCGTCGAAAGTGCGAACACACAGAGAGATGGAACGGGCAATCGCGCCATCGATGCGCTGAAGCATTGCAGGCTCAGGGTTTCCATCTCGGGAACCCGTCCCTCTTGGCGCGTTGCCGACCGTGTTCGAGTCATCGGTGTATTGCGTGGTGTCGCGGAGAACTCGAATCCGCACACGCGAAGTCTGCGCGCTTGGGCCGCGCGGAACAACGTCTATGGATCACTTTTTGTGGAGTCTGCGAACGTCTGCACGGTGCTGACGGATCCGCCTTCAACAACCCCAATCAGTGATTGGATTGCGCGACTTCGTGCATCACTCCGCGAGAATCTTCGCGCGGGATTGCTCGCCGGTGTCGCAAGTGAAAGCGGGGGCGAACCTAACAGTGGCACGAATCATGAGCACTCGTATCGAGACGCTGGTATTCGATCGATGCTCGTTGCGCTCGTACTTGGCGATACCGGCGAGGGCTATGCAGAGATTGAGAATGCATTTCGCGCGACTGGCCTTGCGCACATACTTGCGATCTCCGGCTTCAACCTCGCCGTTCTTGGTTGGATTGTTGGGCTTTTCGCGCGGATGATTTTCCGTGACACGCGATTCGTGGCCGCGTGTGTCATGTCAGGTGCTGCCGTCGCGCTCTTCGTCATGGCACCAGCGCCGAGTGCGGAGCGTTCCGCGTTGATGGCCATCGTGGGATCGATGGGATCCATGCTCCGCCGCGACTGGCACGGCGATGCCGTTCTCGCGGTCGTTGCGGGATGGATGGTGGTGAGTGATCCTGGAGTCGCATCGAATGCAGGATTCCAGTTGAGTTTTGCCTGCGTCATCGCGCTACGACATCTCGCGCCGAGGTTTCGTCGTGCTTGGCTTGGTTGGATTCCTGGTGACGCGGTCTGGCAAACATCGATTGCATGGCGAGGCGTCTTGGGTGAATACTGCGCGCGAGCCCTCGCGTCCGGAGTCGCTGCGTTTGGTGTTGGTACATCCATCGCACTCGCACACTTTGGCACGATGCAGCCCGCCGGAATTCTGCTGACATTTCTCTGTGCGCCACTCTCGACGGTCACACTTGCGATCGCTTACCCAAAGGCGATTGTTGGATCGCTCGCCGAAACACTTGTTTGGCCACTCGGCTATCCGCTGTACATCCTCTTGTCTCTACAAATCGCGATCGTCGATGAAGCGATTGCACTCGGTGGCGGTGGATGGACTCTTCAAGAGTGGGTCATGCAACCAATCGCCGTGCGAGTGCTCTTCGCCGGCTCGACACTTTGTGGGGTCATACTTCTCCTTTGCGCGAAGCGATGGTCGCTGAGAACGGCTGCATGCACTTTGGTAGTGCTTGGAGTTTGGGTCGGTCCAACAGTCCTCCACACGTCGTTCAATCATCGAGCGATAGGATCGGATGAAGGCGAGCCAACGCTCGCGACAATGACGACATTTTCAATCGGCGACGGATCTGCCCACCTGTTCGCTTGCGACGAGTCGCTCGTCATCTTCGATGTAGGTTCGAGTTCTATCGGTTCGACTGCTTCGCGCATCATGCTTCCGGAGATACGAGCGCGCGGAGGTGTAGTCGAAGCACTCATCATCAGCCATCCAGACCTCGATCATTTCAGCGGTGCTGCGGACATCATGCGCTTCGCGCGAGTTCGAAGGCTCATCGTTCATGATTCGATGATTGCCGCCGCGGAGCGAGCGCCTGCTGTTCAAGAATTGATGGAGACCGCAAACCGACACGGCGTCTCGCTCGAGCTGGTGTCGGCTGGCGACAAACTCCGTTTTGGATACAGCACATGGAATGTCCTTTGGCCGCCGAAAGGGATGCGTGCAATTCGTGACAATGATGTATCACTGGTTGTCCGCGTCGATCTTTCAACTTCACCTTATGAAACTTCGTCCGCAGCGGTGCCAGCGAGTGTGAATTCTGCCAACGTGCTGCCACACCCGCAGCCACAGCGTGGTGCTGTTCTTCTCTGCGGTGATATCGAGACCTTTGGTTGCGCAAGTTTGCTCGCCGAGCATGTGGGCGAAAGAAATGAACTCACGGCGACGGTGATGGAATTACCGCACCACGGGAGTTGGCGCGACGCCGCGGTGCCGCTCATACACCGTTGCGATCCAAGTGTGATTGTTCAATCCACCGCGGCGCGCCGATTTCGGATGGATCGTTTCGGTGGTGTCTTGCCCACTACGAGTTCCAGACTCGTGACATGCCGCGACGGCGCCATTCGAATCGAGTTTCGTACGCAAGACGTGAGGGCGTTTGTGTATGACGAACTTGCGGCGCGGAACTGGCGGCCCTCAGGTCGTTGGCGGCGCTCGCGTGTTCGACCCCTCTGCCGCTCTTGGCGGACACTCAAGGCTTTGGTTACGCGAGCAGTGTGGCGACCACCATCAACGGGTAATGACCGCCGTACGCTCAAGCAGTACCCGATCTCCAATGATGCCATTTCCACCATCGCCCAATTGAACGACAACGACAGGGCTCGAGTTTACATCCGCCCGAACTACGAACATCTGCATACGTTTCGACGCGTCGAGGGTGATTGTTTCACGCGCTCCGTTCTCAAATCCAAGACTGATCTGGACTTTGGCATCCGACGGTGCCGGTTCCACGATTCGAACAACACCTGTCAGCAATGTTCCTTCGACTTGTGTGGCCTTCGGAAGCGCAAACCGAACAGCGCACGGACCTTCGATCGAGATATCTGCGCATCCAAGAAGGAATCGCTCACTCCGTGCGATGTTGACAAAGCGAGACGTGTTGTAGAGGTAACTCTCCGCAGGGTCGCGGACGTATTCGAACGAGCAATCCGACAATGGAATGAATCGATTTGGAGTCAGCACGCCTGCAACCGGATCAGCCGCACTGTTATCCGAGGTTGGTTTCGATCGAGATTTCGAAAGCCACTCCGTCGCGAGTTGGAATCCCCAGCCTACCTCTCCGTTGAAAGTCAGGCTGCGAGCTGCGACCAACGATCCATCCGAAGTCCATATGTCAACACCATCACGTGGCTGCGTCGGCATCTCTGCGAGTGTGATCGCAGCGACCCGACTCATAGAAACCGTTCGACTCGCCGCGTCGGATGCCGACGATGCTCGCTGCTCAATCACTTTTTCAACTGGTTGAGCACTCGTATCTCTACTTTCCGCAATTGGCTGCTTCGCCTTGTCATCAACGCTACTGGATCTTTGCTCGACCGAAGGCTCTCCCTCGCGGAGTGCTTGCGATTGCAAAGACGAGATCGTGACGTCTTCATCGAGCTTGTCGACAAAGCCTCGCAATACATCTCCGTTGATGAGCAGGACAGCGTCCGAGTCTGGAAACTGAGGAGCACTTCGGTCAGCAAGCATCCGCAGTGTGGAGATCTGCTCCAAATCGATCGGGATCGCACCGATCCATCGGTGATCCCACATCGCGATCCCATTCACGACACGAAAAGTCCCAGGAATGCGCTGTCCGTCGATCGTTTGGATGACTCCCAGCGAGAGAGGTGTTGTGCGCAGGAGCGAGACCTCGGATTGCTGTCGGATCTCGGCCGTGGAACCGACTGCCGGACGCAATCCTTCGCGACGAACGACGAACGCGACGATCTCACTCGTTGGGAAGTCTTGCAACGAGGGCATTCCTGCATCGCGAATCAACATGGACCATCGTTCTGGCCCGATGTTCTGAAGGCTTCCCATGACCCATCGACCGTCGTTGCGCAGAAAACTGACAACACTTGTCTTGATCGACTCCTTCTCAACGGTTGTGGAATCGGTCGGCCTTATCCGCTCCGAGTCCTGCGTTTCCACACCGACTCGGTTCGGAATGATGATTTGATCCTGTCTACAAACCGCGTGAAGTGGGCTCGCTGCCCAAACACCGACCAGTGTCATGATGCAGAAAGGTTGAATCCGACAGGCAATGATGCCGTGAGCCATAACAGGACGACTGATTCGAATGCGTTGACGCAGACCCTTCCACGAAAGGATCGTCGGAAGCTCAATAGATTTCCAGGTCGATGGTTGCGTCGAATCGCTCATGACTCACCTTTAGCGCTGGAAGATGGGGAGATATCGCTTCGGCATCTGCAACACAATCAGTGCCATCGCGGTGCCATACGCATCGCCGATTTGCTGATCGGTCCACGTGCCGTCCGCGTTTTGCTTGGCGATGAGTTCTTCCCGAATAGCGGGCCACCAGTTCTTCCAACGCTCTCCGCCGGCGAGATACATGGCTTGAACCGCGTAGTAGTGCCCGTAAAAGTAATGCTGTTGGGAGAAGCTAGCCCCAACACCGCCCGCCGCTCGTGGGAATGCGTTGCGCGTCAAATAGTCGAGACCACGATCGATCGATTCGTCCTCGTAGACACCGGCATAGAAAAGGCTCGCGATGCCCGCCGCCGTCCGCGGCCAAAGAGATCCGCTTACCTCTTTCATGTAGCGGAATCCCCCGTCGTCGTTTTGGCAAGAACGAACGTATCGAATCGCATCGTCGATCGTCGACTTCGGAACCTTGATTCCAGCGTTTCGAGCACTTCGGAGTGCCATGATCTCACAGATTGTGACCGACACGTCGGCGTCGGCCGGAACAGGGTTGTAGCGCCAACCACCCTCATCATTTTGGCTACTCACGATCAACTGCACGGCGCGGACCAATGCGTCACGAACCCGATCGTCGTCTTGGTTCATCCCGTAAATCTCGCCCAAGAACAACGTAGCGAAACCATGTCCGTACATCGGACCATGGGTATCGTCAGAAACGAGGAGCCCAGTCTCAGTGGAGTGGGAGAGGACGAAATCGAGCGCCTTCTGAACGCAGTCTCCGAACTCACCTCGTCCGGGCACATTGCCGTCTGCCATCAACGCAATGGCGCAGAGGCTCGTGATTCCGACATGCTCACCGAAACGTCCCTGCCCGAAAGACCCGTCCGCCTTCTGCATACGCCTCAAGGACTCGAACCCGCGCTGAACCGCTTCCTCAAGCTTCGGCGAGATCTCCTCGGACAGCGGTGCATTCTCCGCTCCACGAACCAGCGGCTTCGAAGTCTCGACACCATCCTTCTTGGGAGGCTCCGCGGAGTGCTTCGGAGCCGAGGTCTCACGCTCATCTTGCGAAGCGAGGTAACGCCCGACGAACCCGTGAACCAAGCCACCTCCCATGGCAACTTTGAGGGCGTTGATGTTGAATCCAAGGCCCTGCAACAGACTCAAATCGGATTCGTGGGGAGTACCTGCACTGATCTGACCAATACCTGGCAGCGAACTCGGCATCCATTGCTCATTCCAGCGCGATTGAGAACCTACACCAAGAGGACCATTCAAGGACGCAAGTGGGCTTGGTACCGAATGCGATGCTGCCAAACTCGTTTGTGTGCACCACACAGAGATAATCACTGTAGAGGTGGCCGCAAAAACACACCTGATGGAATGATGCAAGGAAAGGCGGGGGCAAACAGAGACCCTCCCGTCAAAGCTGTACACGCTCACTTTGATGCCTCCTCCGCCAACCGGCGGTAGTACTCGCGTGTGAGGCGTTCATAAATGGTGGAGACTCGGTCCTTTCGACCTTGAAGTACGAGCTCGCGGACACGTTCTGGAAGTTGACCCCACTCGACGCGTGATTCCGACAACTCACCACCCTCAGAGACTTCATTGCTATCACGGACTCCAAGTTCAGCCTCTGTTTCACCAGACGCTGAATTCGGCGACTTCTGTTGACCCCTCTTGTCGCTCGAGCTGGGCTGTCGTTGTTGTCCATTGCGCTCGCTAGGGTCGTCTGACTTCCCATCCTTCCCTTGCTTCCTTTGCCGAGAGGGGGAACTCGACGAACTGCTCGAAGATTGTTGCTTCTTCTGCTGCTTCTGAGCCTCTTCGAGCAATCGCTCAAGCGACTTGACTACATCCTCCTGAATTCGCTGTGTGCCCAGCCCTGCATCACCTTGATCTGTGAGCCTCGCTGACGCTGACTGCATTCCTTCTATGGCACGCTGAACGAGATCCGGCAAAGTGGCTTCATCAAGGGAACGCTCAAGCCGTTTCGCCTGGTCTCGTGATGCCGCATCCGTCGCGCTACTGCTTGAGTCCTTCTGGTTTCGCGAAGCTCCACTCGGAACACCGAGCAACTCGTCAAGAGACTTTGGAGCGTCGACCTGCTCGCTCTGTCCTGATGCTGGAGACTTCTTCTGACTGTCCTCAGATGCACTCGATGCAGCAGGTGGCTTTGAGTTCGAACCTCCGGCTTGACCCCAAGCGTGCGTGACGGAAGACGGAACTGCAATGGATGTGAAGAGAAGTGCAAGAGACGTCATCCGCCGCGAGCCCCACCCTTGCGAATGGCGTCGGGGCGATGCGTCGCAAACTTGATGACCCTCACGCGCGCAGAACCGGCGCAGAAACTCGAAAGTTGAATCATCAATACTCATGACTGTTCCCTCTCCCGAAGAGTTCCGAAGAATCTATCGACCCTCTGGATATCCCTCAGACTGAAAATCGTTGCCGCACTTGAAACCGACGGAGACGCGTTCGACATTGGAGGATGAGATGCTCCTCCGCTCGGCTGCTCGCTCTTGCTCTCTGTAGTCGGCTCAACTGTTGGGCCTCGACCAGAACCAAGCTTCTCGGCGATCTTCGAACCAAGTTCAACAATGCGCTGTTGCTTCGCGGCAAGTTCTGCGAGACGTTGTGAACGTACGACCGGATCAAGCGCCTCCATCCCATCGAAAAAGCGCCGTGTCTGTCGCGCGAGCGACTCTTGCAGTGACTTCAAAATCTTGATCTCTGCGACAGGAGGTACAGCGCCCTGTGGACCGCCACCTGAACCCCCGGCACCGGAACCATCTGCGCCCGCAGCCTCCTCGAATCGGTCGTCGTCCGGCTGCTCGGACTCTTCAAGCGCTGCAACGATTGTCCCAAGCGCCTCAAGAGCCTCATCAACTACTGGGATCGCGTCAATCGGCCGACCTTCCGAGAGCCCAACTCTCGCATCTTGAAGCGAGGACTCAATGATGTCGTGCATCTCCATCAGTGCATCTGAATCCTGAATCTCAGGTTCAGCATTGCGCAGCGCGTCAATTGCTGCACGCAACTCCTCCTGCACTGTGCCCAATCGACGACTCTCGATGAGCTCCCTGCGCGCCAACCGTGCGCCATCCGCACGAACAATTCGCTCGGTAGCCCCACGAATCGAAGCCTCACGCTCAAGGAAGTCTCGGTACTTCACAAGAAGCTCGTCGCGCTTCTCTTCCTCTGCGCGTTCTTCCGCGCGATCCTGTGCCTCTTCCGCGGCCGCCAGGGCGTCCTCAAGTGCCTTCTGTGCTGCATCCATGGAACTCTCCGCATCATTCTGCGGATAAGGATCGATACGCAATTGGGTCGACACCTTCGCGAGATCACTCGCCGCGTCGTCGAGGAATCGCGCCGCACGAGCCGCATCGCGGCTCATGGCACGGGCGGCACTCGCGGTACCACGAGTGTTCTGGGAAAGGAGACCGATCGATCGCGCAAGTCCGTCTCGCGATTCGACCGCGCTGTCATCCTTCTCGATAGGAATCTGCTGAAGCTCTTGCTCCAGCGTTTCCGCTTCATCAAGAAGCCTTCGAATCGAGTCGGTGAGTGACTCGAGCTCTCGCGCGAGTTCATCTGCTCGAACTTTGTTGTCCATCTCAAGCGCTTCTGCTGCCTTTGAAAGTGCTTCGCTCGCGCGCTGTTGAGCTCCCTTCGACTCCTCAAGACGATTCTCCTGCGCACTATTCGCCGCTTCCTTCAGTTCATCCCGCACTCGGCCGTCGTCAATCGCTTTCGCAGCATCCTCAAGAGCCTTTGCCTGTTGACGATCTGCTTGCTCAAGCGCCTTCGCGCGCTCGCGAAGATCTTGCGCGACCTGTTCAGATTCGTCGGATGCCTGTTGTTGCCGCTCCGCCAATGCGTCGAGTTCCGCTCGCGCCTCAGCCGAGAGCTCTTCGCGAGACTCACCATTGGATCGCGTCGCTGCTTGCTCAGTCTCACGCGTCAGTTGCTTGACCTTGTTCGTGAGCTCATCAAGTCGTTTGCGTGCCACCCACGCGTCTTCGTTGCGATCAAGCAGGCTCACCAGATCTTCGAGTTCCTCGCGAACCGATTCCTGTGCTCCCGTTGCTTCCACTGTCGCTTCGCTCGCGGCCTCCGACGTCGTCGCCTTCATCACGCGCTCAAGGCTTTCGCTCGCTTGCGAACTCTTCGCCTGAGCCACTTCGACCAAGTCTTCGGCTTGTTGCGCGATCTCCGCGAGAACACCCTCTTCTTCACCATTTCGCGCGAGGCGCTCCTTCAATTGCTGAAGTGCCTCCGCGGTGCGCGAGAGTCCCTCCGTCACAACACCTTGAGCGTCTCGAGCGTTGTCGTCACGAGCATTTCGCTCCACAACATCACGCGCCTTCGCTTGACGTTCATCAAGACGCATGGCATCGCGCCGAACTCCCGCGAGGGACGAACGAATTTGCCGCTCGAATTCATCCGCACCAACGATACGCAAAAGCCGTGCGGCACTGCGGACACGCGCGCCAACTGGTTCTGACACTACAGGCACGATCCCTGCAGTTGAGTGCGATGCTTCGCCTGTCGTCACCACATCGCTTATACGACGATCAAGAAAGTCTTCTCCAAAAGCACGAAGGACGACGACATCTCCCGCTTTCACGGAGAGTGTTGAAAGATCGAGCAGTCGCTCCGTCTCCGCGACTGTCACGCTCGCACTGCCCACACGCTCTGATCCACCCGCGCTTTCATTCGATCGCTTCAAGACGGGCGCAATCTCTTCAAAGACGAGACTCTCAAGACCTTCCTTACCCAGTCGCGTCGAAATCTCAATTCCCGCCGACCGCAGTCCAAGATCGTCACGTGACTCTGCACGAAGAGCAATGCGCGCATCGGGAAGCACCGACTCATCTTGTTCGGGCTCCATCAACGTCGCAGTCGGCACACGATCAGCAGTAACCTCAAACGCGAACGCAATCGGTTCATCCTGTGAGATTCCGTCGCCGTCCACGAGAGTGACTTCGACACGAATAGACTCGTTCGCTCGTCCAGACAAACTCCAACGTGTTGGGTCGTTCTCATCGACAATGAGTGCATAGCCAAACTCCAACTGCTGCGAGTTCGCGTGCAAGTCTCCTGACGCTGTCTCGCCAATACGGTCAGATTCGGCCTGACGACTGTTCGTCGCGCCGTCAGCCAACGCTGCATTCGACCCACCATTCGCCATCGAAGTCGATGCATCGCCGCCAATGACACGAACGACCGACTGACCGTTCTTGAATGACACTGCGCGATTGAGTTGCATCTCAATACGCACACCGCTTCCTTCAAGGATTGGCTCACGCAAAATCGATCGCGCATCGGTTCCGTTTCCAAGTTCCTCATTACGAGCTGGAACCGCAGCGCCAACGTAGGCTGGAGGCTGCACAGACAACGAAGCACTTTCGATCGTCGGTGGATCTACAAATCGAACACGAATAACCGCCGTCGCAGAATCACTCGATTCAAATCGAACCTCAAGCCCTTCTCCGCTTGCATCAACAAGGCGCTCAAAGTCGCCATTTGGTTGGCGAGAGAGCACAATCTCTTCCCACACGGATTCACTCTGCGGCTTCGCAAGGTCTGTCGCGCCGTCATTCTGCGGAGTCACGCGATACAACGCGCGAACCCGCTCTGTTTCAGCATCACCCGCGACGAGCCGCGCGCGCAGCGCAAAAGGCCGACCACGTGCTGCAACAACACCATCTTGGACAAGTGACTCGATGGCTGTCCGTGCGGGCCATGAAACATCGCTCCATGGCGTCAGAATGCGACGAAGCGCAATCGCAGCCGACTCTGGCGTTGCAATGGTGAAGATGACCCAACAACTCAAGACGCTCAAGAACACGAGGGCTCGAGAGACTGTCGGTTGGTAACGAATGACCTTGTGGAGTTCAAGACCTGCGGCACGTTGTTCAGCATCGCGCACTGCTCGCTCGGCCAAGACGCTCGAGTGCACAGCGCCAGAAAGATCGAATTCAACCGCAGGAACAAGCCGACCCGCCAGCTCAGGTCGCATTCGCTCGATTCGCACAGCGACCTCAACAGGCGTCGCGACGACACGCATCGCTGGAAACACGCGTCGACGGAGTTGTCTCCACAGCGCGAAAAGAATCAGGACAAAGAACGCGAAGCGCAACACCCATGGGAAACGAATTGCAGCATCGAAACCTGCGGCAACCGCGATCAGCGTAAGCAACATCGCAAACAGGGTCGACCACGCACCAACCACCATCAACATTCGCATGCGACGGCTTATCGCAAGGACATCTCGCGTCAATGGCGTCACAGGCGCAGAGCTCGATCGAGCCGTCGGTTCATTCAAACCTCGGCTGCGGTCAGCTTCAGGCGAAGTCGTCGTGGAAATTGTGGGATCTCGCTGCTCCATATCACTCGCTGTGTCCTGTGTTGTGCTGCCAAAGCACCAACGTCACACAAGTCGCAGCAGCCTCCTTCCTGACCACTCAAGAGCGAGAAGGAGAAGAAGGGCCGTGAGCGCAAGCCACGTATCCCAGATGCTGCGTTCCACGCTTTCATCAGTCTCGCGCGCACGAAGCGGAAGAACCTCGGCGAGTCCTTGCAATGACTGACTGTCATGCATGCGGCCGCCTGTCCGCAGCGCCAGATCTGAAAGTGCTTGATGATCCGTATCGCCGCGTCGCAACTCATCATCCGCGCGAACCACTTCGAACGATGTCTCAACTCGACCGAATGACGGATCATCCGCTACAGCAGTAAAGCGACCGGTTCTTTCGGGCGTAAAAACTGCGCTCGCGTCAGGTCCATCGCGTGTGAGTTCGACACGCGCAACAGGTGTCCCACTTTGATCGAGGATGTCGACAGGAATGATGGTCGGAGTTTTCTCTGCCGATTCCTCATCGACAATCCGAAGCGACACAACCGTTGACGCACCAGGCACCACGCGACTTGGCGCCACCGCAAGTTCTGCAGCAGCATCGCCGTTCGCGATCGCCTCTCGCGAGAGCAAGCGAACAAGTGGAACCCAGAATCGCTCTGGATAACGCTCTCCCTGACCGTAACGCCAACGCCAGATCTCATCCGTTGCAACGTAGATCACGTCGCCCGCACCAAATCGCATGCGTAAGACGGCAGGACTCGAATCCCCCGCAGCAGGTCCAACGCTCTCGGCAACCGCCAACACTTCCGCTGTCGGCTTCAATTGACTCCGAGGAATCTCCTGCACGTATCGCAGTTGTGGCCATCGAAGCGTTCGATCCGCGAGCGCATCAGGCCACCCGTCGTCCTCATCGTTCAAGCGAAGCACACCGAACCGCGCGGCAGCCGGAGTCGGTTGCATCAAACTGCTCCCAACGCGCGGATCAAGCGCAAATGGAGGCTTGAACGGAACAAGATCTGCGAGCGGTGTTGATTCCCATGATGCAGGCGTATTCCTCTCACCACCGATCCACAGAAGCCCTGCACCACGATCGGTCACTTCACTTCTGATGATCGCCAATTGATCCGGTGAGAAGAAACCGCTAGGCACATCACCGATGATGAACAAGTCATAGTTGGCAAACTCTTCGCGGGTCCGCGGAAGCCGTGAAATCGGCAGATTGCCTTCCTGCGCAAAGTCACGATCCGCGGACAGAAGCATGATGGAGCTATCCACATCCTTCTCACGGATCAGAAGATTCTTGAAGTATCGATACTCCCAGCGAGATGAACCTTCGACGTAAAGAACGCGCAATGGTCGATCGACGAATTCCACCGCGAAATCACGCGCATCATTCTCGCGTACAAGATCCGATTGATCAGCGACAATTTCCGCTCGCCAAGTTCGAGCACCAACATCGTTGCTCACAGCGTCGATCACAACAGAAACTTCTTCGCCACCTTCTTCTCTCGGCACGCTCTTTCGTGCGATCTCTGCACCAGTCGATGTATCGACAATGCGCACGACAAGATCCCGATCGACCCCACCTCGATCGACGCGTACTTCGACTGGTACACGATCACGGATGAATGCTCTCGCTGGACTCGAGGCGGAGAGAATCGCCGCATCTCCGAGCCGCTTCGAAGAGCCAAGCGCAACTGCATGTACCGGCACTGAGTCGCGTTCAAATCCACGCAGGACTCCAGTCGAAATCGGCACCGCCGAGCGACCATCCGAGAGTACGAGTACTGCACTGACTGGTCGACCACTCGATCGCGCAAGCGCTTGTCGCAACGCGCCGTCGAGATCTGTTCGATCACCAAACGGCTCACCCAAATCAGGAACAATCTCTCGAACAACGTTCGCTGAATTCTCTGTGCTCGACGTGTCTGAACTCAAACGTCCATCGACATCATTCTGCGACAGCGCGTTGCCCAACTGTGTTGGCAGCGAGAACGCTCCACCAGCAAAACCGACAAAGTCAATGTCTTTGGTCCGCGCGACGGTTTCGAACATTGAACGCGCTGCCTGAAGCGTCGCTTTCGCCTGAACATCACGGCTCTCACCGCTTGGTCCATCCTGAATCGACATCGAAAGGCTTCGATCGACCAGCACAACCAGTCGATCGCGCTCAACGCGCGTGCGTTCAAAGCGAAGACTTGGTCCTGCGATCAAAAATGCGAGCAAGACCAGCGTCGATGCGCGCAACATCGTCAGTACACCGCGGAAGAGGCGCGATGATTGCTTGCTTCCTGTTGAGAGTCGACGGTAACTCCACACGCCAACAGCAAGTGCCGCCACAGTGATCAGAAACCAACCCCATGATGGAATTGGTCGATCAAAGACGATGCGAATGGCATCGACGTCACTCGGCAAATTGCCACCAAAGAAAGATTCTGCCACGCGCCTCGACAGCGAAGATTGCTGATCATTCGCAAGCGCTGTCGTACCGATCGACAACAAGGTGAAGGGCGCCGCGAAGCGAATGAGCGGTTCAATGCGCTGTTTTCGCGAAAACAAAGATGAGACGCGGAATCGCAAGGCGCGCATCACGGCGCACCCCCGATACCGACACGTTCGTCTCTCCCGCGCGTGGAGAGGACCTCTTGATTTGGCCGTAACGCCGATCCAGTCCGCGCACGAACGCGACCAACTGTCGAAATTCCCACATCAGGCCCACTGGCACGAGCTAAAGACGCGTGTGAGAAAATGCGACTCAGTACTCCTTCTGCGAGGAAGAGCACAAGTGCAAGGGCGAGTAGAAGAAGCGACCAAAGTTTGGACCACGACTCCGCGCGCGAAGTGAGTTCCATCTCACTTTGAGTATCCATGGAATTCGCACGCTCGGTAAAGCGCACACCACCGAGAGGGAGAAACGCGGACCGAATTGCCTCACGTGAGTTCGGCACGAGCGCGATGGAGGCTGAGCGAACGTTCGCCGCGATCAACACGCCCTCATCACTGCTCCAAACTCCCGAAGATGGAACAACCGAATCCGAGATTCCTTGATCGTTCACTTCAAGCGCAATCGCGCTGCGATCCACATCTGTTCGTTGATAGATCCCGTTTCGAACACCTTGCAAGCGATCGCCCACCAAGACTTCGTCACTCGCGCTCGCGAGATCAACGCCGGTTCGCACGATCTCTTGAAAGAGTGGAACCATCAGTGGTTTGACGGGCAGATTCGTCCACGACAATTCTGGACTCGCGGCGAGACACACGACAAGTCCGCGATCCGTGGTTGTGGGCGTCCGCAGTGAATCCGCCACAATTTCAGCTTGCGCTGTCACGTCGATCCGTGGGGCTTGCGCTGCGACAAAGGGTGATCCATCGACAAACGTGAGAATCGCTTCTGCCCCAGTAACACCGTCAAAGGTCACCGCACGACGTACTTCAATCGGTGCACAGAGGGCGGGAAGTTCCGGCACGATCGAAGAAAGCAAAAGTGATGCAGGTTGCTCCTCACGAAGTGTGAGGGGAGTTTCCAAATCACGAGCTTCCGTGGCGATGCGCATCGCAACACCAAGGCGCGTGAAGAGTGTTTGGCCCCATGTTTGCGCGAGCGACTCGCCGTTTGGAATGACAATCGCGACACCGCCTTCTCGCACAAATGCGCCCACGACGTCACATGAAGACGGCGACAAGAGGTCGGGCCGCGCAACAACAACGACGTTCACCCCAAGAAGCGCACGACTGTCGCAGGACGCAGGGTCAATCTCACGAATGCGAATACCGTTGCGAACGCCAAGACCTGGCATCAGTGCCCGCGCGATCCAGAGCGAACCAGGAACCTTGTCGAGATCCGCACCATCAAGCGACGTTCGACGTCCAACAACAGCGACCTCGATATCACGGCGAATATCAACAACGGCGTACGCGGTGTTCCCGACCGCAAGTACGTCATCGTCGATCGAGACGACGATTTCACGGCGACTTTCCTTGGCGTCGCTTCCGACATCTCGCGGCACGACTTGAAACTCCACCGTCGATTCAGATTGACCGGCGTTCCACGCAACAACGCGCGTTGCAACCGCGTTGATGAATGCACCCTCAACGCGCACTCGCGTCTCGGCCGCTTCCAAGTTTGATCCCTCGCGCGAAAGAACTGCGCGCACAAGAATGGCTCCTCCAGACGGCAGCGCGCGTGTCTCGACACGATCAATGCGGACATCTGTCGGCATATCCACAACAGGCACAAGGGCGATGACATCCATCGGCGTGGTTGAGGAATCACCTGCGACGCCTGCGGGTTTCAGATCGGAACTCTGCGTACTACGCCCGTCCGATTGCATGCCGTTGTTTTCAACAGCGTTGACACCAAGAGTTTCCCCATCACGAAGCGAGCCGCGACGGAACGAACTCGCCACAAAGATTCGGCGCGCGCGAATCGATCCATCACCATCGTCTGCGATCTCACGCGCAACACGCAATGCGGCCGCGAGACCGGTTGGGGTCTCTATCGATTTAACACGTGTGAGCGCGCGCTCAAACTCTGCAAAGTCCGCAGTCGGTGTCAGGACAACTGTTGGCTCATTCGCTGCTGTCACAATCGCGAATCGATCACCAGGAACGCGTGAACCTCGTATCGCCGCGAGTGTCTCTTCGCGCAGTTGAACGAGTTCTGACTCAGCCCCTGACTTGAGCGCAGACGTCGCACCATTGTCGACGACAACGATCCACACTTTCTCCCGCGCGCTCTCAAACGGCGCATCTCCAAGGATCGGCACAGCGATTGCGAGTCCCGCAGCAAGCACGGCGAGCGCTCGGAGGAGAAGCACAATCCACTGTTCAAAACGAAGTCGCCGATTCGTCCGACGAATCGCTTCGCGCAGAAGTTCCATCGCGGCCCAATCAACAGGAACTCGGCGACGACGGAAAAGCAGGTGAATCACAATGGGCAGCGCAACGGCTCCAATCGCAGCCCACGCAAGTGCTGGGTGCAAGAAGCTCATCCGCCACGCCTCCCAGCAACCGCCATACGGCGATCAAGAAGTGCCGCGAGCACCGGACCGACGGATTCGTGGGTGTTGCAAAGAATTGCATCGGCTCGAAACGAACGCGCGATGCGATCAACACCCTCAACATGTTCGCGCATCAATTCGAGATATGCCGCGCGAACCGCGCGAGGATCGGTTTCAAGCGCATCCCCACCTTCGAGTCCCTCAAAACGTGCAGGCGTCTCAAACGAGAACTCGAGTTCTTGTCGATCGAGAAGTTGTGCGAGAACAACATCGTGACCACGGTGTGTGAGCCGCGCCACGGCGCCGCGAATCTCTTCGAGCGGCATCAAGAAATCAGACACCACAAAGAAGAGTGCGCGGTTCGTCACGCGCGCGAGCATCTGATCAACGGAGCGACCAAGTTGCGCTTTTCCTTTGACTGCTTCTCCAGCAAGCAGGCCAACCATCGCACGCCACTGATCACGCTGACTCGAGCGCTTCACTTGCGCACGAACTTCCTCGTCGAAGATGGCAAGTCCAACACGATCACCTTGATGTAAGCAGACGTATGCAAGCGCTGCAGCGGTCGCGGTTGCGTGATCGAACTTCGTCCATCGACCACCGTCACGCGACGCATCGGTTCCACCCCAGCCTTGCTTGATCGCGAGTGATCCAAATCGCATCGAATTCGAACGGTCGACGAGGACAATGACGTCAAGGTTCGTCTCTTGGACGTAACGCTTGACGTACATCTTGTCGGTGCGCGCAAAAACCTTCCAGTCAATCTGTCGAATGCTGTCGCCTGGCGCGTATTGACGGTGTTCCGCAAACTCGACCGCAAGACCCTGATACGGCGAGCGATGCATACCGCTCATGATGCCCTCAACGATCATGCGTGCACGCAATTCAAACGAAGCAAGTTGCCCCAGAGTTTCTGGGGCAAGGTATTGCTCGGCGCGCATGGCGCGATCAGCCAAGGGACATCCTCCAGCGCATCAGCGCGCGACGGAATCAAGCTTGCGAGAAACACGCTCGCCACGCATTTTCTCAAGGATGAGTCGGACCACATCGTCAGGCTTCACACCATCCGCTTCAGCGTTGAAGTTCACGACAATGCGATGACGCATGACTGGAAGCGCGATCGCGTACAGGTCCTCTTCGGTCGCATTGCCGCTGCCGCGCAAGAGTGCGTGGGCCTTCGATGCGAGTACGAGGAATTGACTTGCGCGCGGACCCGCACCCCATGCGAGATAGTCCTTGCAGACCGAAAGTGCTTGACCCTCTTCTTTGACGCGTGTTGCGCGAACGATGCCGATGGCGAGCCGCACCGTATCGTCATTGATATCGATTCTCCGCACCAACTCTTGCATGCGAACGATGTCTTCTCCGGTCAGCACTGGGCTTGGTTCTGCAAGTCCAGACGAAGTCGTACGGCGCACGATCTCAAGTTCTTCGGTCTCGGTTGGATAGCCAATCCGAATGTTGAACATGAATCGATCGAGTTGTGCTTCTGGCAACGGATAGGTGCCTTCTTGCTCGATCGGGTTTTGAGTTGCGAGTACGAAGAAGGGGTTCGGCAATCGATAATGCACACCGTTTGCCGTGACTTGTCGCTCTTGCATCGCCTCGAGCAGCGCAGCCTGCGTTTTCGGCGGCGTGCGATTGATTTCGTCTGCGAGCACAATGTTGGCGAAGATCGGACCCTTCACGAATCGGAGTCCGCGCGAACCTGTTGCTCGATCTTCTTGAATGACCTCAGTGCCCGTCATATCGCTGGGCATCAAGTCGGGCGTGAACTGAATACGCGAGAAGTGCAAACTCAAGGTCTTTGCGATGCTTGAAACAAGCAGCGTTTTGGCAAGCCCGGGGACACCTTCAACGATCGCGTGGCCGCCGCACAAAATTGCCAAAATGGCCTGGTCGACAACTTCATCCTGTCCAACGATCGTGCGGTGAATTTCGCTGCGAACACGGTCGACAGCGCGACGCACCTCGCCAATTCCTGAAACAAGATCGTGCCAGTGTGCACTCAGCGCTGGCTCGAGTGGAGTCGTGCTTCGCGATCCGTTGTTCGGCGGGGTGGAGGCGGGATGCTGGAAACCGGAATCAGACATAAATGCTCCTGCGGAAGACCCGCCGTTGCGAAGTTGCGAGTATAGGGTTGCAGCCCCTCGGAACCCGCCCGCAATGCCCGAACTGCCTGAAGTCGAACACCTTCGCCGATCACTCGATCCATGGCTCGTTGGGGCTCAGTTGCTCGATGTGCGTCTTGCGCGCAAGAGCGTGGTGACGCTCGATTCGGGCGAACGAAGGAACAATTCGAACTTTCGAGTAGCACTTGGCGTTGGCGACTCTGTCGTCGGTACCGACCGCCGCGGAAAGCAGATGGCGATTGCCTTCACAAGCGGTCGGTTTCTCGTTGTTCAACTTGGAATGACCGGCAGCGTCACCATCGAACGCGATAAGCCTCCACGTGGCGTCGAGGCGCGCCATCGGCATGTCGTGTGGGAATGCCGCTCAACAGCTGGCCCGATCGACTCATTCGCGTGGCGGCTTGTCTTCCGTGACCCTCGCCGATTCGGCGGCCTGACCGCCTTCCGCTCGCGCGAAGCACTCGACGGCGCGTGGAGCAAACTCGGGCCAGATGCACTCAACATCACCGAGAGTGCGCTCCTGCACGCGCTCTCCCACACCCGCCGACCCATCAAGTCCGCGCTTCTCGATCAATCGGTTCTCGCCGGCGTTGGCAACATCTACGCCGACGAGAGCCTCCATGCGGCTCAGATCCACCCTCTTGCGGTCGCAAGCGCCCTTACAGCGCCTCGCGTGGCTGCTTTGGCCTCGGAGCTCCGTCGAATCCTGGGGCACGCGACGGAAGCTGGCGGCTCGACCCTGCGGGACTACCGCGACGCCTTTGGTCGGCCTGGAAACGCGGTTCAGAAGCACGCGGCGTACGGCCGCGAGGGACAGCCATGTCTTCGCTGTGGCGTTGCGCTCTTCGGGTTGCGGCTCCAAGGTCGGGCGACCGTCTTTTGCCCACGCTGCCAAGACTTATCCACATGACGCGCGAGTCTTTGTGGGTTGATCCACAACAGTGCGAGACGACAGACTTTGCTTCCGACGCATCGGCCGAGAAGTGAGTGAGAACGACCGAGATCCTGTTCACTTTCGATGGAGTTTCGTTGTCATGTCGTCCAGTGGCTGTAAAGGGGAGAAGAAGAAAAGAAGTCTCTCTTCCTAGAAAACAGCCCTGTTCAGATGTGGACAAGTCGCGCAAGTTGATCGTAAATCCATGTATTCAAGAGACTTAAAGATGTAGAAGCATGCGGAAAAACTCTCTTTTGCCTGTCGAGAGCGATCGAGAAGTTCTGATTGAGACGTACTCCGCACCAGGAACCGCGCAGAACCGCCACTGGCCGACCGACAAAGGGTGCCGCAACTCTGTTGGTTTCCAACCGAAGCGCACAGGATTTCCACACGCGATTTCCAGCGTCGAGGCTTGTTGAAACCGTTCCGAAGCCGCTGTCGCAACCGCGATAAATCCATCGCGTCGGTCAGTTTTTGGACCGCTCGTCGGACTGAGAAGCTTCTGAACGTCGGTTGGGTCCTCAGGGTTTATCGGCCGCTGCGTTGAAGGAGATCTTGCTCGATACGGTCCACTTCTGCTTGAAGCTTGCCGTCCGAATCCGCCTTCTGCTCGATCGTTCGAACGGCATGCATCACTGTGGTGTGATCGCGACCGCCGAAGTAGCCCCCAATTTCTTCAAGGCTAAACCGCGTGTGCTTCCGTGCGAGGTACATGCAGACTTGCCGCGGCATTGCGATCGACTTGTTCCGCTTCTTAGAGAGCAGGTCCGTCAACTTCACGTCGTAGAAGCGCGTGACGCTTTCGATGATCGATTGAAGACTTGGGGCATTGCCACTGCGCGAACTCAATTCGCCGTCGAGCGCCTGCTTCGCCAGATCGAGGGTGATTGGCTGGCCGGCTGCCATGGCCACGCCACGGATGCGCGTCAGCGCACCCTCGAGCTCGCGGATGTTCGTGTCGACCTTGGCGGCGACATAGGACGGCACGTCGTCTGGCAAGTCGAGGCCGTGGAGATCGGCCTTCGCCTTCACAATCGAAACGCGCGTCTCGAAGCAGGGGCGCTCGATACGAGCCACCAGACCTGCGGAGAAACGACTGGTGAGACGTTCTTCAAGGTCGGGGATTTCGGTCGGCGCAGCATCAGAACTCAGAATGATCTGCTTCTGAAGTTGATACAGCGCGTTGAAGGTGTGGAAGAACTCTTCTTGCGTCTGCTCGTGCTTTGACAAGAAGTGAATGTCGTCGATGACCAACACGTCTGCCGTGCGGAAACGGTTCCGAAAATCGGTCATTCGACCGGCTTTTACGGCTTCATGGAAGAGATCCATGAACGCGTTGCAAGAGATGTAACAGAGGCGCAGTGACGGCTGGCCACGAAGAAGTTCCTGGCAGATCGCGTGGAGGAGGTGCGTCTTTCCAAGCCCGACACCACCGTGGATGAAGTATGGGTTGTAGGCACGACCCGGCTTTGCCACAACGGCTTGCGCGGCCGCGTGCGCGAGCCGATTGCCAGGACCAACAACGAAGGATGAGAACGTGTAATCTGGGCTCAAGAGCATTTGCTCATCGAGCCACGCTGGCCGTTCGGTGCTTTCGGCGTCTGCCGCAGGAAGCGAGGCGCCCTTGAGGTCGATCCGTGCATCCTCTTCCGGACTTACGAAACGTACAACGAGCAGTCGACCAGTGACGTTTTGCGCAGCCTCGGTGAACTGCGGTCCACAGCAACGCTGGAGATACTTCAACTGGACAGGTTCACGCACGACGAGGCGCAGTACACCGTCACGCACTTCAGATGGCTCAATGTCATCAAACCAATGCCTGCAGATGTCGGCGTGGTTCTTGCGCAAATAGTCGACGAGCGACTCGCGGAAACCGGGCTCGATCCTCTGCATCACATTCTCCAGCGCGCATGTTCGAAATTGTCCGAACGTGCGGGCGTTGCATCCGCCGCTGTGGAAGGGCGGATACGTCTTTTTCTTGGTTTGAGTTGCCTCACTTCACGATCCTTGGTGGTCGCGTGAAGTGAGGGTTCGGCCCAACGCATCCCACCGCGCAGGGCCGGCCACGGGGGGCGGACGATAGGAGAATGAGCGGTGTGCGTCAATCCTCTTGAGTACACAACCAGTGTTGCAGCGTTTACATCGCGCCAACGCGGTTTTCAGCGCAAGGCAGCCGCAACTGAACACCTACGACTGAGAAGAAGCGTCGTCGTTCGCTTCAGATTCCTCTTGACTTACGTCAGCCGGTGCACTCACACCTGACTTTGCATCAGCATGCGCCTGTGCTTCTGCGAGTTGCCGCTCATAGCGCTGACGGTTTGTTCGATGGTCCATGAGCAGGTGAATGCGCGAAGCATCCTTGCCGCACAATTCCTCGATGCGCTCACGTGCATAATGAATCGTGGTGCGTCGCGATGCATGCACAATGACAATCGCTTCAGCCTTCCAAATAGGAAGAAGTCGCACGATGTCATCGATATGCATGTGCATGCCAGTTTTTGCACGATCACCGTGACCTGGCTCAAAGAAGGTGCACTCTGTGATCAAGATCTTCGCTTCCGCGAATTCATCTCGCACAAGGAATTCGCCTGGCGCGGTGTCACCGGTGTATGCCACAAGTGGAATGTCGATTTGGCGCGTGATTTCCGTGCCTTGCGCGCGAAGTTCACGCAATTTCTCCTGCGGAAGATCGCGAAACTCCTCACGCAATTTGCTGCGGCGCTCAAGGACGGAGTAGCCAACACTGGTCACAGTGTGCTTGGTTGCGATCGCCTTGAGGAAGACGTTGTTCTTGATTTCGAGCGCTGACTCAGGTTCAAGCGCAACGATTTCATGTGGCGTACGTTGACGTTCAAGCGGCTCCCAAGCACGCATGAGGGCCTTGAGGTGCGGCTCGAGTTCGGGGTGGCAGACACATCGGCCAACAGGAACCTTCGGCTTGCCGTCTCGAGAAGCATCGGGCATGTGGGTTTCACCGCCGATCTTCTGGAAGTATCGCTGGCTAAACCAGTACGGAAGACCACCAACGTGATCCATGTGCGCGTGTGTCAATGCGATCGTCGGAACACTCAGAATCGCACGCGTGCATTGGCCGATATCAAAACCGATATCAAGTTCAGGTACCTGAATTGATGTTTGCTCTCCGGCAACGCTGATGCCCTGCACGCGATACGGAGGCAGATAGAGGAAGCCAAGTTGGCCCTCACGGGCGGGTGGGCTCGGTAGCACAGGCGGAACTCCTTCGGACACGCTTTCGCGCGACCGGGATGCGAATGGGTTCCGCAGAGTAATCGATGTGAAAGGTGCGCGCTGTCGCTCGACGGAGGTGGAGAGATATGCCGCCTGTATGGTTTGGGAGGGCACCAAAACCGCTTCTCCTTGGCAAGAATGCGGTTGGACGTCGATTGTGGGCAGCTGAAGTTCGATGCTCTTCCCATGCACGAGGAAGGTGGAGACCGAAGCCACTCACAATCTCACCATCGCGCGTCACCGCGCGGTGCGGCGATCCGTCTCGGG
>JAIYCA010000445.1 GCA_027488265.1 Planctomycetaceae bacterium | reverse complement strand
GTCATCGGATACCAAAGTGAAGGCCACCGCCGCGGAAGACCTCGCGAAAGCAGAGGCTCGACTCAATGAGATGATCGCGGTGTATCGCGGTGAGAAGGGCGTCGAAGTTTCAACGAAGGTCGAGATTGGCGCGCGCAAAGATGGCTCAGAGGGCAACGGCCCTGTCGTCGAGGCGAAGTTTGTCTTTGGCTCCGATCGCCGCGCGAAGATCTCGTTTCGCGGATACGACCTCCGCATCGCGAACGGCAAGATCGTTGCGATGCACGACACCAACCCGCTCGCGTACCTCGAGGTCGGCGACAACGGTTCGCCGTACTACCAGTTGTTCAATGCGTTCCAGGCCCTGCCCTTTGTCGAACTCGCGCTCGCGCTCGGTGAGGACGATCCAACCGAAGTCGCGATGCAGCTGATGCCTGCGATTCCAAACGTCGTTCCTTCGCGCGTCGAGCAAGACGAAGTTGATGGCCAGGTCTACGACGTGCTCGTACTCGTCTCCGATGACGACACCGAGGAACTGCGCATCTTCCACGATCCTGAATCGAAGCTCGTCGAATCGGTGCGAGGCTCGCTGAAGGGCGGTCCGATGGTTGAAGAGGGCGCGGAACTCGTCTTCAAAGCGACCACGACAAGCCGCGTCCCCGCCGCCGCACCCACCGAAGCGATGTTCGTGACCGATCTCGCGGGTCGACAGAAGGTCGACGGACTCGCGGCGTTGATCGATCGTCGCCCGGGCGCGGAACAGGCCGCCGAGGAAGATCGTGATGTCGAACCATTGAAAGCGGGAGATCCCGCGCCTGAACTTGTACTTCCGCGGGTGGGTGAAGCGGGTGAGTGGTCGCTCGCGGGTGCGCGGCCAAAGCCGGTGGTTGTTGATTTCTGGGCAACGTGGTGCGGGCCGTGCGTCGCGAGTATTCCTGAACTCGCCAAACTCTCGGAAGAGTTCAAAGGTCGCGCGGAAGTGGTGATGGTCAACACCGGCGAGCAAGGTTCGCGCGAAGAGCGTGAAGCACGCATCCGCACGACGCTTGAAAAGCGCAAGGTTGCCGGTGACACGGCTCTCCGCGGGGTGCTGGATCTCGACGGGCTTGCGGCGCGGCGTTGGCTCGTCCGCGCATTCCCAACGACGTTCCTCGTTGGTACCGACGGCAAGATCGCGGGCGTGTGGGTCGGAAGTTCTCCGCGTTCGCAGCGCGAACTTCGCGAGAAACTCGAAGCGCTCTGTGGGAAAGCGGCGCCCTTGACGGAGCCGGAAACAGAATCCGCCGAAGAACCGGCTAAGGAACCAGCAACGTCGCCTGATGCTTCGCCTGCAGGTTCATCATCGAAGTCGTCAAGCTCGACGACTGGCGGTTGATCGCACACTATCCTGTCCAAATGCACCAAAGCCGCCACGGAACCGGCAGCCAGTCGACCAGTCTTCCCGTCGCAGGCCAAGCGAGCGCGCTCGATGCGCGACGCATGGCGATCGCGGCAGGGCTTCGCGGTATCGCGCGCGCCGATGTGCGCTTTGGTCGCCACGATCGCATGCTCTATGCGACCGACGCGAGCATCTACCAGGTCGAGCCGATCGGTGTCGTCGTGCCGCACTCGGTTGAAGACGGCGTCAAGGTTGTGGCGCACCTCGCGCGCGAGGGCGTCGCGATGCTGCCGCGCGGATCTGGGACGGCGCTCGCTGGTCAATCGGTGAACGAAGCGGTCGTCGTTGATTTCTCGCAGTATTGCCGCGGAATTCTGTCGGTCGACGCGAACGCGCGCCGCGCGGTGGTGGAGCCGGGTGTCACACTCGACCAACTCAACGAACATCTCACGTCGTTTGGTCTGATGTTCGGTCCTGATGTTGCCACGAGTTCGCACGCGACACTCGGCGGCATGATCGGCAACAACTCGTCGGGCGCGCACTCCATTTTGTATGGGCGCACCGTTGAGAATCTCGTCGCACTTGACGTCGCGTTCGCCGACGGATCGGTGCATCGATTGGAAGAGGGAAGTTGCGATCGCGACCCCGCGCAACGCGCGATCGCCGAGCGCCTCGCCGCGATCGTCCGCCCGATTGCGCATGAGATTCGCGCGCGTTTCCCGAAGATTCTGCGGCACGTCGATGGTTACGCCCTCGACATCTTTCTCGAACAACTCGAGGCTTCGACCGCGGGCACCTTCGATCGCGTGAATCTCGCGCACATCGTGTGTGGTGGCGAGGGCACGCTTGCAGTCACGCTGCGCGCCGAACTTGCGCTCGTACCACGACCGAAAGAGCGCGGACTCGCGATTCTTGGGTTTGCGAGTGTGCGCGAATCGCTCGCGAATCTCGCGGCAATTCTTGCGACGAAACCCGCAGCGGTCGAACTCGTCGACGATGTCGTCATCGACGTCGCGTTGCGCAACACGGAATATCGCCAATACGTCGACTTGATGCCAAAGCCCGCGACGGGTTCGCTTGGTGCGGTGTTGTACGTTGAGTATTTCGCCGAGCGCGCCGATGAATTGCCGGCGCGATTCGATGCGCTTCGCGCGGCGACGCACATCGACGCAGCCACTGGTGGCTCGATGTCGACCTACACGGGCGCGGCCGAACGACTCAAAGCTTGGAAACTCCGCAAAGCGGGCGAGCCACTCCTGCACGGAGTTCCGGGTGCGCGAAAGCCGTTTACCTTCGTCGAAGACACTGCGGTTTGCCCAACGAAGTTGCCTGATTTCGTCGAGGAATTCCGCGCGATCGTCTCGCGACACGGGACACACGCCGCGTACTACGCACACGCATCGGTCGGCTGCTTGCACATTCGACCGCTCGTTGCGATTCACGATCCGAAAGACCGCGCGATCATGGTTTCGATCGCGAAGGAAATCGCGCAACTCGTTGCGCGCTACGGCGGTGCGCTCTCTGGCGAGCACGGTGACGGTCGCGTGCGCTCGCCGCTTCTTGGCGAGTATTTCGGCGAAACGATTTGCGACGCGCTGCGTGCGGTCAAACGCGTGTTCGACCCGCAGAATCTTCTGAATCCTGGCAACATCGTTGATACAGGTCCCGCCGAACGGTTGATCGAGAATCTCCGTATCGCGCCCGGTGGCCACGACGCGCACGCGCCACAAATCGACACGTTTTTTGAGTACGCGCGGGAAGAAGGATTCGACCACGCGATCGAGTCATGCAATGGTGCAGGACTCTGCCGTCGGACTTCGGGCGGCACATCGATGTGTCCGTCCTATCGCGCGCTGAAGGACGAGCGGCACGCAACGCGCGGTCGCGGAAACGCGCTGCGACTCGCGGTCACAGGGCAACTTGGCGAAGCGCGTTGGAGTGATGCCGAGACGATGGCAACGCTTGACCTTTGTCTCTCGTGCAAAGCGTGCAAGACGGAATGCCCGTCGAACGTCGACATCTCGAAGTTGAAAGCCGAGTACACCGCGCAACGACATGCGCGCGAAGGCGTGCCATTCGCGACGCGTATCTTCGGACATGTGCGCCGACTCAATGAAGTCGGCTCGCGATTCCACAGCATCGCGAATATCGCGAATCAAACCAGCATTGCGAAATCACTCGCACAGTCGATCTTGGGTATCGATCCGCGACGTTCGATTCCCGCCTTTGGACCGTCACTTTTCCGATGGTTCGCAAAGCGTGAACCCGTCGTTGCGACACGCACCGTGATTCTTTTTGGTGATTGCTTCTCCGCGTACAACGAGCCAGGCATCGGCCAAGCAGCGGTGCGTTTGCTCGAAGCGTTCGGTTATCGCGTGGTTCTTGCGGATGTCGGTTGCTGTGGCCGCAGCCTCATCTCGACGGGAATGCTTGCCGAAGCGCGCGAGGAAATCGCGCGCGCAGCGCAAGCGCTCGATGCACTCGTTGCTTCGACGGGGGCCGAGGCGATTCTTGTCCTCGAGCCGAGTTGCGCGAGTGCCCTTCGTGATGATTGGCTTGAGTTGCTGCCGGCGGGATTGACGGAACGTGCACGCGACGAGGCGAAACAGCGTCGTGGAGCCATCGCAAAGCAAACCGCACTCGTCGAAGAGTTTCTCGATCGCGCGTGGGAAACGCATCCCGTGAAACCCGCATTTCCCGCCACCGATGCCGCGCTCGATCGCGTCGTCCTGCACGGACATTGCCACCAAAAGGCGCTCTGGGGTGCGGAAACTTCCGCACGTTTCCTGCGGCGGATTTTCGGCACGAAGTTGACGACCTTGGACACCGGTTGTTGCGGCATGGCTGGAGGTTTCGGGTACGCCGAGAAGCGATATGAACTCTCGATGACGATCGGCGAAGAGCGCCTTTTCCCCGCAGTTCGAGCCGCTTCTGACGCTGTGGTCTGCGCGCCCGGTACGAGTTGCCGTCATCAAATTCACGACGGAACCGCGCGTGAAGCGCTGCATCCTGTCGATCTTGCAGCGCGCGCGCTCGGCGTCTAAGTCGGCCGTGCCAACAGAGGAAGCGTGTCTGCTATTCTCCCCGCATGACCGGTGCGACCCAGCCCCAGATTGATGAAGCCGCGCTGACCGATCTCGCCCAAGCGAAGATCCTGCTTGTTGACGACAACCAGCAGAATCTCGAACTCATGCTCGCGTACCTTGAGACGCTTCCATGCAAGCTCTCGACGGCACGCGACGGCGTCGAGGCAATTGAGGCGATTCAACGCGAGCGACCGGACCTCGTCCTCCTCGACGTGATGATGCCGAAGATGTCGGGTTTTGAGGTTTGCCGCAAGGTGAAGAGCGATCCCGCGACCCGCGACATGGTGGTCATCATGGTGACAGCGCTCCACGAGGTCGGTGATCACGAACGCGCTGTGGAGAGTGGCACCGATGACTTC
>JAIYCA010000220.1 GCA_027488265.1 Planctomycetaceae bacterium | reverse complement strand
GGTGTTCCGCAGGCAAGCGCTTCTAAAACACCGTTCGGCAGATTGTCTTCAAGCGACGGGAGCACGTAGAGATCACTCGCCGCAACCACTTCGGCGAGTGCCGTGCGACTCGATAAGTGACCGGTTGCAACCGCGCCCTCGGGAAGCGTTGCGGGATCCGCGTGACCAAGCACCGCAAGTCGCACGGACGCCGAGATTTCGCTCGCAGCGAGCACAGCGCGCGCAATCTCGAGTGCAGCGCGAAGCTCAGCGAAGCCTTTCCTCCGCTCCGCCGCCGTATCTGCGGAGAAGAGGATGACCGCTTCATCCTCGCGAACACCAAGTCGCGCACGTCCTGCCTCGCGTCGCGACGGATGAAAGGTCTCGAGATCAACGCCGTACGGAATACACACGACGCGACGGCCACCGAGGAGCGCGCTCTCAGAAGCGGTCCGCGCGAGCCATCGACTCGGCGACGCGATGACGAGATTTCCACGGGCATACGCCGCGATTTTGGCCTCGAATGTGGTCTTCACGAATTCATATGGATCACGCCGTAGTTGCGGACACGCGTCGCATCGCGTGCGCCACTTTTCACAACCTGACGCGTAATGGCAGCCGCCCGTGTACGCCCACTCATCGTGCAACGTCCAAACAACCGGCTTCCCAAGTGCAAGCAGAGCACCGATGTCCTGCGGCGCGGCAAGCCGCGGAATCCAGTGCAGATTCAGGATGTCTGCCGATTGAACCAACGGATGCGCGGCCAACGCTGATCCAGGGCCGCCGGTTGAGAAGAACGTGTTCGACACGTCGGAGCGTTCGCGCGAGATCCAACGTTCTTCGACGACATTCCAAGCCCTTGTTTCCGCACAAGGGATATCGACAACCTCGACGCGCGGGTCATCGGATTGTCGATGCGCGACGAGCATGCGGCTGTCGACTCCTTCGGCAACGAGCGCCGTGTGGAGCCCGTGCGCCGCACGCGCAGCGCCCCCGCTCGACTCGTTGTAGGAAAGATGCACAACCCGCATGATGCGTTTCTACCACAAGTCGCTTGAGGGTACGGCGCGCGGCTCCCTCGGCGGCGCCGCGCGAAAGAGTTCCCGCACATCAAATCCGCATCGTGTTGGACGCTGTGAGGCGTCGTGTGGAAGCAGCCGAAAGGCGGCCGAACCGACGCGGACCGCAGCGCTCGCGGCGACGCGACCAGGATGAAGACGCGGCCACTGCGGCAGCCCGTATCGAGCGCGAACCGCGCGCATGTCGGCAGCGCCGATCGAGCCTTGGATGGTCGCGCTCTTCGATGTCTCATGCCATCGAAATGCACCGAGCAGTCGCGGGAGATATCGCGTTCGACCATGCGCGAGAAGCCGCACGAAAAGGTCGTAATCCATCGCAAATCGCATCTCGCGATCAATGCCGCCAACCGCGTCGTACGCCTCGCGCCGGAACGCAAACGTCTCTTGCGCAAACCATGGCATACGCGCGAGAAGCCAATGAGGCATCAGTCGCAACGATCGATACTCGAGAACGCGTGCATGCTCGTCGATCACGATGCGATCGCCATGTACGAGCGCGAGAGCCGGTTCGCGAGCGAACGCGTCGCGCCAAGCTGCGAGCGTCCACGGCAGATGCATGTCATCAGAATTGAGCCACGCGAGAATGCCGCCCGTTGCAAACTCAAATCCGCGCGCAATCGCGGCAGATTGTCCACCATCGGGACCTTGTTCGACGTGCGCGAGATGCTTTCGAAAGCGCGCGATCACCGCATCGGAGCCGTCGGTAGAACCACCATCCATCACGATGATTTCGAGATTTTCATCGCCTTGGGCGAGCAAACTCGAAAGCGTGTCGCCGAGCCAACGCGCCTGATTGAAACTCGGCACGACAACCGAAATGCGCTGGGCATGCACACGATTCATGCCTGCGTTCCTGCGCCCTTTGAGAGGTGATAGCCCGCAAGACTCAGTGGACGCATGACGCACCGCCGCACGAGATACGCCGCGACAGGCAACACCGTGGTGCGCGAATGCCGGAGACCAATCGTCAGCATTTCACGATCGGTTCGTGCAACTTGCGTGTTCGACACGCCACCGAGCGTGAACGTGGCGAGCGTTTGATCGATGTGTGAAAATGCAACGCCGGCATGATGACATCGCTCGATGAAATCCACATCGAGCGCATTTCGAAACGCCGGATTGAACCCGCCGATACTCGCATAGATCTCACGCCGAACCATCGTCGCGCAGTGCATCGTGCGACAACGAATGCCAAGCCGCGAAAGAAGCCCGGGACGAACAACGCCAATTTCGCGGCCGTCTATCGCGACGAATCGCGCATTGCCGTGCACTATGCCAACGCGCGGGCTCGCCTCGAATGCCTGCATCACGATTTCGGCCGCACCGTCCTCGAGCGCATCATCGGCGTTGACGAGGAAGACCACATCACTTTGGAGCGTGGCGATGGCTTCGTTCCACGCCCCCGCAATTCCGCCGCGCTCCCCTTTGCTTGTTTGCTCGAGAAATCGTGCGGAAACCTCTGCGGGCGCTTGTGCGAGGATCGAGCGCGCGAGTTCGCGCGTTCCGTCGGTCGAGCCACCATCGATGACCACGAGTTCATTCGGGCGACGCGATTGGCCGAGGGTTGACGAAAGCGACCGCGCCAGCGACTCGCGCGCGTTGAGTGTCGCAGTAACCACGCCATAGGTGAGTCGCATGGGGCGGCGAGTATAGTGTTCGCGCGAGAAATGCTGCGCGGACAAACTCGTGCGCGACCACTCGTTTTCCTCGGAAATTGCGCACTTGGGCACATTCGTTCTCGTCAACACCATCGGAGATACCGTCGTCGCCTTTCGCGGCGCGCTCGTGCGTGACCTCGTCGCGCGGGGACATCGCGTGGTGGTCTCGACGACGACGCCCGATGAAGCACCGGTCGAACAGGTGCGCGACGCTCTTACGAAGCTCGGTGCCGAAGTCGACTTTGCGCCGTATGCCCGCGCATCACTGAACCCGCTGGGCGAGTGGCGCGCGCGACGGCACTTCCAAGCACTTTTCGCGCGACTCCAACCGGACGGCGTTTTCGCCGCGAATCCAAAGCCCGTCTTTCATGCCATTCCCGCTGCCGCTGCGTGCGGCACTCCGCGACGCGTCGCGATGATCACAGGGCTCGGCTACGCGTTCATCGGCACTTCGTGGAAGGCGCGAGTCGTGCGCATCGCGGCGACACGGCTCTATCGACGCGCGATGCGCGATGCGACAACGGTGTTCTTTCAGAACAACGATGACTACGCGGTGTTTGCGCAAAACGAGCTCTTGCGCGAGGCGCGAGACGTGCAGTTTTGCGCGGGATCTGGCGTCGACCTTGAACACTTTGCGTCCGCGCCGCTGCCACCTGGACCGCCGGTTTTCACGATGGTTGCGCGTCTCCTCGCCGACAAAGGTGTCCGTGAGTTTGTGGAAGCGGCACGGCTCGTGCGCGCACAGCGGCCGGACGTGCGTTTCCGCCTCGTTGGCTGGATTGACGCAAATCCCTCAGCAATTCGCCGCGATGAACTTGCGCAGTGGGTGCGTGAAGGTGTCGTTGAATACGCCGGTCGCGTCGACGATCCGCGCGCGGAACTCGCCGCTGCAAGCGTCTTCGTTTTGCCGTCCTATCGCGAAGGAACGCCGAAATCTGTGCTCGAAGCGCTCGCGGTTGGCCGCGCGATCGTGACCACCGATGTTCCCGGCTGTCGCGAAACAGTCGACGAAACGAACGATGACAGCCGCAACGGCTTGCTGGTACCGCCGCGCGACGCGCAGGCACTCGCCCACGCATGCCTTGAACTCGCATCGAATCCTGCGCGAATCGCGGCGATGGGCAACGCTTCGCGGCAAAAAGCTGCGCACTTCGACGTGCGCGGCGTGAACCGCGCGATCATCGACGCACTCGGCGCGTGATACGCTCGCGGCATGTGCGGATTCGCGGGTTTCTTCGATCGAACAGGCGTGACGGCTGATCCAGCCGCAACGCTTTCGGCGATGGCACGCGCGGTCGCGCATCGCGGCCCCGACGATGAGCGGATTCGTTTCGACGAAGGAACGCGCGTAGGGCTTGCGTTTCGACGGCTTGCGATTCTTGATCTCACCGAAACAGGCGCGCAACCCATGCGCTCAGCATGTGGTCGCTACGAAATCGTCTTCAACGGTGAAATCTACAACCATGCCGAGTTGCGCCATCGATTTGGTGTTTCAACCGAGTTTCGTGGGCGTTCAGACACCGAAGCGATGCTTGCTGCGATCCGTTCGCTCGGTATGCCAGCGGCGCTGCGCGAATTCCGCGGCATGTTCGCGTTCGCGCTGCTCGATCACCACGATCGCACACTCACGCTCGCACGCGATCGATTCGGCGTGAAGCCTTGCCGCTATGCGCTCTCGCACGGGCATGCACTTGCCGCGGGCGATTTCACCGTGCCGCAGGGTGCTGCGTTTCTTTTTGCGAGTGATCTGGCGGCCATCCGCGCGCATCCTGCGTTTTCCGCGTCGATCGATCGTCAGGCCTTGCGCGCATTCCTCGCCTACGGCTGTGTCCCAGCGCCGATGTCGATCCACCGCGAAGCACGCACGCTTGCGCCGGGCCACATGCTTCGCCTTGATCTCACCACAGGTCAAGCTCAAGTCACGCGTTGGTGGAACGCGGAATCACTCGCGGATCACGGCAATTCTGAGCCTTTTGTAGGAAGCGATGCCGACGCGATCGACGCCGTCGATGCGGCGATTCTCGAGAGCGTTCGACTGCGCATGGTTGCGGATGTTCCAGTCGGAGCCTTTCTTTCGGGCGGTATCGATTCGGCAGTCGTGCTCGCGGCGATGCGCGAAGTTTCAACGACGCGCCCGCTCGCGTTCACCGTCGGCACGGACGACCCCGATTTTGATGAAACCGCGCATGCCGCCGCTGTCGCGCGGCATCTCGGCGCCGAACACGTCGTCCTTCGCATGCACTCGAACGAAGTCGTGCAAATCGCCGCACAAAACGCGGCGAAGTTCTTCGACGAGCCCTTTGCAGATAGCTCGCAGATTCCAACGCTGCTCGTCGCGCGCGAAGCTGCATCGCGCGTGAAAGTCGTGCTTTCCGGCGACGGCGGCGACGAACTCTTCGGTGGCTACTACCGCTACAGCCACGCACCCGCACTCGCGGCGCGGCTCGCGCGCGTTCCACGAAACTTGCGGCCGCTGCTCGCTCGACTGCTTCGCGCCGTTCCTCGAGGCGCGGCGAATGCCGTCGGACGTGCGCTTCCCGAGTTCCTCCTTCAACTCCCCTTCGACCGACTCGGTGACCGCGCGCACAAACTCGCGCGCGTCGTGCACCTCGAAAACGTCGACGCGATCTACGCCACGCTCGCCCGCATTTCGGACGACGCCGATCGACTCGTGCTCGGCGCAGGCGAGAGCACAACGCCATCGCGAAATGTGCCGACGGACATCGACCCCTCTCTCAATCCCGTCATCCGCATGATGCTCGGCGACATCGCACACTATCTGCCCGACGACATCCTCACGAAGGTCGACCGCGCCACGATGTCGTATGGGCTCGAGGCGCGCGAGCCGCTCCTCGATTCCGCGCTTGCGGAGCTTGCGTTTCGACTGCCGTCCTCGATGCGCATCCGCGACGGGGAGCGCAAGTGGATCCTTCGGCGCGTCCTTGAGCGACGCGTTCCGCGAGCACTGTTCGAGCGGCCCAAAACCGGCTTTTCGGTACCCCTCCTGCGCTGGCTGCGCGGGCCACTTCGCAGTTGGGCCGAGGAGCGCCTCGATCCGGCTCGGATCGGGCGGGAGGGATATCTCGATCCAACCGCAGTCCAAGCCCTCTGGGCCGACACCCTCGCCGGCCGCCGCGGGGGCGATGCGGCCGAGATTTGGAGCGTTCTGATGTTCGAATGCTGGCTCGCCGAGCAGAAAAAGCACTGAGCTGCGCAGGCGGGACGCTCCCAATGGCCGGGCAGCCGAACGCCCTCGTTGCGCATAACCAATTCGTTGGATCGTCTCGCTCATCCCGCGGGCGAATGCCGATAGGGAATCTGAAGGGACGACTTGTCCCTGCGAGGTTCACCCATGCTCGACCCACGCGCGAAACCCATCCTGCTCTCCCCGCCGCACATGTCTGGCGCGGAGCAGCGCTACGTCGAAGACGCCTTCCGCACGAACTGGATCGCGCCCCTCGGTCCAAACGTCGACGGCTTCGAACGTGAGATGTCGGAGTACCTCGGGCTCGGCCAGCACAGCGCGCGCATGCACTGCTGTGCCACGAGTTCGGGTACCGCCGCGATACACCTCGGGCTCATGCTGCTTGGTGTGCGCCCCGGCGACGCCGTCCTCTGCTCGAGTTTCACGTTTGTCGCGAGCGCGAACCCGATTCGCCAACTCGGCGCTGAGCCGATCTTTGTCGACAGTGATGAGGCGAGCTGGAATCTCTCGCCCGCGGCACTCCGCGATGCGATCGCCACGCTCGACGCCGAGGGTCGTCGTCCGCGCGCGCTCGTGGCGGTCGATCTCTACGGTCAAGGTTGCGATTACGGCTCGATCGAAGCAATCTGCGACGAATGGGACATTCCGATTCTTGAAGACGCGGCTGAAAGTCTCGGCGCGAGCGTGCACGGGCGTCGCTGCGGGACGTTCGGAAAAGTTGCGGCGTTTAGCTTCAACGGCAACAAGATCATCACGACTTCGGGCGGCGGCATGTTGGTTTCGTCCGATGCCGCGCTCGTAGAGCGTGCGCGTTTCCTTGCAACGCAAGCGCGCGAAACGGCGCCGCACTACGAGCATAACGTCGCCGGATTCAACTATCGCATGTCGAATCTCTGTGCGGGCGTCGGACGCGGACAGTTGCTCGCGCTCGCCGATCGCGTTGCGCGCCGCCGCGCGATCTTCGCCCAATACGAGGCCGCATTTGCAACGCGTGCAGGCGTTCGTTTCATGCCTGAACCAGTGTGGGGTCGCTCGACGCGCTGGCTGACGGCGATGACGATCGATCCTGCGCGTGCCGCGACGACACGCGATGAACTGCTCGCGGCGCTCGCCGCCGAACGCATCGAATCGCGCCCGACATGGAAACCTATGCATTTGCAGCCGCTTTTCGCGGGCTGCCGCACGTTCGCCCATGAACGCGGTCGCAAGCCCGTCTGCGAGCGCTTGTTCGAACAGGGCATCTGTCTTCCATCAGGAAGTTCGATGGATGATGCAGATCTCACGCGCGTTGTCGGCGCGATCGAGCGCGCGTTCGCGCCGAGTCGCGCAGCAGTCGCATGAACGCGGAAGAGTTCTCGAATTCGGACGGATGCGACCTTTGCTCGATACCTTCAGCCACTCGTAAACGTACTCCGACAAGAGCACCGCTCTCGTTGCCAGGCGTCTCACCTCGATCACTCTCTCGCCGATGACACACGCGCCCGCCACTCCTTCAACCGTTCTCGTGACTGGATGCGCTGGCTTCATCGGTTCGCATGTCGCATCCGCGCTGCTCGACCGCGGTGATGAAGTTGTTGGCATCGACAACCTCAACGACTACTACGACCCAAACCTCAAACTCGCACGATTGGCGCGGCTAGAACCGCGACGCGGCTTTCGCTTCGAGAAAGTTGATATCGCCGATCGCAGCGCGATGGAGTCGCTATTTGCGACACATCGATTCAGCCGCGTCGTTCATCTCGCCGCGCAAGCTGGCGTGCGATATTCGATCGAGAATCCTCACGCGTACGTGCAGTCGAACATCGTCGGCTTCCAGAACATTCTCGACGGCTGCCGTCACGCGTTCACTCGTGGCGAAGGTTGCACGCATCT
>JAIYCA010000225.1 GCA_027488265.1 Planctomycetaceae bacterium | reverse complement strand
GAAGCCGACGTACAGCAAGGACCCCGCGACGGGCAAGGAAATCCAAGACGCACCTCCCGCCGGAACGCTCTCGGCGAAGTGGTCGATCACGCCGCTCTTTCTCGCGCTGATCCTGGTCGAAGTCACCGACCTCGTCTTCGCCGTCGATTCGATCCCTGCGATCTTTGCGATTACGCCCGATCCTTTCATCGTCTTTACGAGCAACATCTTTGCGATCCTCGGCCTGCGTGCGCTCTACTTCTGCCTCGCCGCATTGATCTCGAAGTTCCGCTTCTTGAAGCCTGCGTTGATCCTGATTCTCGCCTTCGTCGGCGTGAAACTGCTGCTCTTGAGCGTGCCGCCGTACCTCGATGTGATTGGTATGGCGCCGCAGAAGTCGATCAAGCTCGATACGACGCTTTCGCTGGTGATCGTGCTGGCGACGCTTGCGCTTGCCACAGTGCTCAGCGTGCTGATGCCGGCGAAGCAGAAGGGCGCACACGGTTGATGCACGCGTGAGAGCCAAGCCGGAAACCCACGCCTGAGAACCACGTCTGGGATCTCTGCGTCGCCGGCCGCTCTGCTCCGTCGGTACGCTGCACACGGAGGTTGTCCCCATGGTGCAGGTGCTTCGTCGGGTTGTCGGGTTCGTCGCCGGTCTCTTCATCGGGGCCTTCGTCAACTCGGGGCTGCTCTCCGTGGTGCATCGACTGATTCCGCTGCCCGACGGCGTGGACGGCAACAGCATCGAGTCGATTCGCGCGAACATCGCGTCGTATGGCCCCGAGCAATTCATCGGCCCGTTTGTCGCGCATGCGGGCGGCACGCTGGTTGCGGCACTGCTCGCCACGCTCCTTGGTGGGTACCGCGGGAAGTTCGCGGGGCTTGCGATCGGTGTCCTCTTCCTCACCGGCGGAATCTCGATGGTTGTGTTGCTGCCCGAGACGCCGCTTTGGTTCGTCGCGCTCGACCTCGTCGTCGCGTACATCCCGATGGGTTGGCTCGGTTGGAAACTCGCAGATCGCATACGCGATGGGCGCGCGAAGAACGCCGCGACGCAAGGACGCGCTACATGACAGGCTGCATGACAGGCTGCATGAAGCGCTGAACCGCGATCGGCACCTTGAGAGTTCGCTGTGTCTGCGGAATCGCAATACCGTGTTGCGAAGAATCGTCGCGCAAACGCGATCAGCCCCACGATGCGAGCAGGAGTGACAGGTCAGAGGCACCGACCTCTCCGTCATCATCGATATCCGCGCTGCACGCTCCCTTACTGCAAGGGCCCCACGACACGAGCAGCAGCGAGAGGTCGGACGCATCCACGATGCCGTCACAGTTGATGTCTTCTGCCGCGCACGGAGGTTCGGTCCAGTAGCGTCGGATCGCGGTCGTGTTTGCGACGAGCATGCTGCCGTCGGCCGAAATCACCGGACCGCCCTGATTGAGTCCGGCGATCCCGAGCAGCGACCACTCGACCGAGAGCGTCGGGCTGAAGACCCGGATGTCGCCGGGATTTCCGCCGCCACCGTTTCCGTGGAAGATCCTTCCGAGTCCATCGACCACGGTCAGCGAGGACAGGAACCCGCTCGCCGGGACCACGGACATGTCGGACTGGGATCGGAGCGCGCCGGTCAACTGGTCGCGCACCTGCAACCTTCCGTCGGGTGCGATCATGGTCACACCGCCGTCGGCGGTGATGGCGTGCCGCCCGTTGAACTCGTAACGGCAGGGTTCGCTCCACAGGATGCTGATGCCCTTGCCATTGTCGCGCAGCGCGTACATGCGATCGACCGTGGAGTTGTTCTGTGTTCGGATGTAGAAGATGAGGCCGCCCGGTGCGCAGATCGGCGAGTTCTGGTTGAGGAACCCGCTCATGACCGGGCTGCTGTAGAGCCGGGCGCCGGTTGTCGCGTCGAAGCGCGAGATGACTTGGCCGTTCGGCCCGACCTCATCGAGGTAGATCGCATCGCCATCCCGGGCGGGGCCGCAGCTTCCGCTCACACTGCACGACCGCGCCCTCGACCAGACCGTCGTGCCGGTGGCGGCATCGACGCGACGGAGTTCGAGATGCGAGGTGAAGATGGGATCACCGTCGTCCATGAAGACGACGCCGTCGTAACTTCCGGTTGCGATCTCGTAGGACGAGACCCAGAGCGTGGATCCGGTCGCGGCATCGAGACAGTAGATCGGTGCGTACACGCTGCTGCCGTTTCCGCCGCGGCCGACGAAGACGCGCCCGTTCTTCACGCCATAGCAGACGGTCGTCCAGTCGCCGGCCGAGAAGGGACAGTCGAAACTCCAGAGAGTCGCGCCCGTCGACATGCTGAGGCATCGGAGGATCGAGTCGCCAGGGCCGACGACGGGATTCTGTGCCTGCGTCTGGCGCACGACAAACATGCGATTGCCCTCGACGAATGGCGACCACGCGATCAAGCCGGGCAGGTTGGTTCGCGACCAGACCTGGGTGGCGGACGTCGGGCCGATGGCGGAGACGAGTCCGTTCACTCGTTCGTTTCCGCCGAGATTCGACCAGTCGGCCGAGGCCGACGAGACGGAAGCGAGGAATCCGGCAACAAGGAAGAGTGACGCGATGGGCGAGGGCGAGAGCATTGCGGGAATGTGTCGAAATCACAGGCGGAGGCAAGACGGAACCGCCGGATTTGTGCGAGTCTCCACACGATTGCGCGCGGTCGGTCTCGCGGTCGGTCTCGCGGTCGGTCTCGCGGTCTTCGGAAACGCGATGTGCGGCCGTGCGTGCGTCCGGGGGCATCGGCGCGATCTCGTGGAACGATGACGAAGATGACTGCGAAGTCGAGGGCTTGGTCAAGGTCTGAAGCCGGCCGCGGATACCATCGATCCACTTTCGATGGGAGGCGCGATGAGATTTTCCCTTGGCCGTTTCGTTCTGCTCTCGCTCGCATCGCTCGCGCTGCTTTGCACGGTTGCGTGCCGCGCAGCACCGAGGCCGCCACAGCCAACGCCGGACATGGCGGAGGTCGCAGGGACGTACGCGCTTGTCAGCGTCGATGGGAGGCCTGTTCCAGCGATGGTTTCGCACGAAGGCGCAGCGCTCGAGGTCCGCTCAGGGAGTTTCAACATCGGTATCGACGGGCGTTGCAGCACGACGACGGTGTTCGTTCCACCTTCGGGTCGCGAAGTCGCGCGCGAGGTACGCGCCGTCTACGCGAAGGACGGTTCTCGGCTCACGATCTGGTGGGACGGCGCCGGCACCACCACAGGAACGGTCGACGGCACCACCTTCACCATGGTCAACGAGGGAATGGAGTTTGTGTACCGCCGGTAGTCCGAGCATTGCCTCGGCCCGCTCTAATACATCCGATCGAGCGATGTTCCGTTGAACCGGAACACGCCCTTGCCGCCGAGCCAAAGGTCGCCCGCGCGGTCGCGATAGATCGCCATCACGTCCTTCGTCGTCAGGCCGTCGCGCTCGCCGAATTGGCGGAGCGATTGCCCGTCGTAGCGCCACGCGCCTCCACCGATGGTGCCGATCCAGATGCATCCATCGCGATCTTCGCCAATCGAGAAGACGCGCAACAGCGACTGGTCGGCATCCGCGGCGTCAGCGCACAATTCCGCAAGCAGCGCCGTGCGCGCGCCATCGATCATGACGACGCCGACGCCGTTGTTCCCGATCCACAGTCGCCCTTTGCTGTCCTCAAAGACGCAGCGCACATGCGGAACTCTGCCGTACTTTTGGAGCCCCATAGAAGCGCCGTCGATCATCGTGATTGCGGTTCCATCGAAGCCGAACACCGCCTCGTAGGTCGCGAGCCACACGCGTCCGCCTTGCCCACGGCACATTCCGGTGAGGGAATAGCCATCGTCTGCCGCGCGCTTCGTCGGCAGCGGGAACGTCAGGTAGGTGAAGGCCTCGCCGTCGAAGCGGTAGACGCCCGGCTCGAGCTCGAACTTGTTGAACCCAACACTTTCGTCGCTCTTGAACCAGAGGTCACTCGGATCGAGTTTCCACGCATCCGTCGCGTCGTAGCGGCGGGCCGTGCTCGCGGCGACTCTCCCTTGCGAGTAACTGCTGATACCGACGCCGTTGTCGAACCAGATCGTTCCACGCGCATCCTCCTGGATCGCGCGCACCTGGTTGTCGCTCAGTCCATCCGCGGTGGTGAAGCACTGGAACCGCTCGCCATCGAAGCGGCAAACGCCCTCAAAGTGGCTGCCGAACCAGTAGTTTCCGCTCTGGTCCTGCAGGATCGCCCGCACGCCGCCGTTGTACATCCCGTTCTGCCCCGCTTCGTAGGTGAAGGGCAGTCGCTGCGGCTGCGCGCGCGTCGTGGCCGCGCCGGGAACCGAAGCGCAGCTCGAAAGCAACGCGAGTGGAAGCGCGATTGAAAGAACGAGTGGAAGAGCGAGGCAGCGGTGTGGTGCGAACGTCATGCGAGGCCTCCGGTCGATCGTGATTGCTCACCCACACTTGACGCGCTCGTCAACGGCACGAGCCGCATCCGTTCGCGCAGCATCCGCCCGCGCCTTTTTCGCCACGCGCGCTCGCGCCGAGCAACTGCAATTCAATCGCCTTCGACGTTGGCGTGATCGAGAGTCCACCAAGCGCGGTGCAGCGCAGTTCGCGCGCCATGCTCTCGCTGATCTCGCGATGCGCGTCGAGCACCTCATCAAGTGGAATGAGGTGGTCGTAGCCCGCAAGTGCGATGTTTGCGCAGGCAAGTGCGTTCGCGGCACCCGCGATGTTGCGACCGAGGCAGGGGGCCTCCACGCGGTTCGCGATCGGGTCGCAGACGAGCCCGAGCACGTTCTGCAGTGCGTGACTTGAGGCTGAGAGTGCTTGTGCGGCGTTCCCGCCTGCGAGTTCGACAAGCGCCGCGGCAGCCATCGCAGCGCCCGCGCCAGTTTCAGCTTGGCAGCCGCCGACTTCCGCGGCAAAGCTCGAGCGCGTTGCGACGAAGACGCCGATGAGCCCGCCTGCGAGCATCGCGCGCAGCGTTGTCTCCTCGTTGCTCTCGAGTGATTCCGCAGCGGCGAGGCAGGTTCCGGCGAAAGTCCCGCACGAGCCCGCCGTTGGTGCTGCGACGAAGACGCCCATCGAACTCTTCACCTCCATCAGCGCAGTCACGTAGAGAATCGCGCGATTGAGCAGGCCGCCGTCGAGGAGCTTCTTCTCGTCGAGCATCGCCGCGAAGCGATGGCTCTGCCGCGGAAGGATGCGATCTGCGTACTCGGTGCCCGCAAGTCCGATGCGCACGCCGCCGCGCACGACCTCGAGGATTCGGCGCATCTCTGTGAACACTTCGCCTTGATCGATGCCGCCGCGTGCGCACTCGTACTCGAGCGCGAAATCCGAGAGCCTTCGCGTTGCAGGATCCGCGTGCCGCGCCATTTCGCCTGCATGCAGGAAGGGAACCTTGAGCCCGCGGCGCGAGCGCACGGGAAGCACAGGTGCGAGGCGTCGCGCGCGTGCGACCATCGGGAGCGCCGCGATCTCCGCGTCGGTCAGCGTGCGCTGCGCGCACACGATCACGCGCGTGAGGCTGCCGTCTGCGATCGTCACCGTGTCGAGATCGCCGCGCGCCTCGAGCGCCGACGCCGTCGTGCGGCCATCGTCGCGCATGTCGAGCACGGTCACCGCGTAGTCGCCGTACAGCGTCACCTTTGTGCCGTCGATCGAGACGACCTCAATCATGCCGCCGCCCGTCGAGAGCGCGACGAGCCGATGCTCGACGCCGTCGCGCGAGAGCGTCAGCCGATACGTGTTCGGATGCGGATCATGAAGCGTGGCGATGCGGATCTCGAGCGTGACGCCTGCGTCTGCGAGGGCCGCAGCGCTCCGCGGCAGGCGCTCATCGTCGGCTTCCCATCCGAGGAGCCCTGCGAACAGACCGATGTCGGAGCCTTGTGACTCGTGCGTTGTCGCGAGCGAACCCTCGGTGTCGAATTCGATCAGCACCGACTCCGGTGTGCCGCCGCAGAGATCACGCGCGAGGCGGCCGATGCGGACCGAGGCTGCGGAGTGCGAACTCGACGGCCCGCGCATCACTGGGCCGACGACGTCGTTGAAGATGCTCGGCGGCAGTGTGGAAGGCATGGCGCTTCGCAGCGTAGTCGATTGGGCTGCGGTCAGTACCTTTCGTGTATCGCGTCGAAGCATGACTCAGCGCCCGAGTCGACCGACCGACACGCAAGTCGTCGTACGCGAGTCCTCGTCGCGCAAACACGCCCGCGCGCGCATGCGTCACTTCGGTGGCGTCGCGGGATCGCGGGGCCTCGCCCGCGACTTGTCTGCGAAAAACTCCCACACCCGATCAGCACCCTTGAACGACGAAATCGGCGCGTTGCCCTCGCGGCGCGAGCGTGTACCCGGCCAACCGTGGCCGCCTTCGCTGTCGACGATGAACTCGGTGACGGCGCCGCCTTCCTGCGCGGTATAGGTCGTCGTCGTCACGCTGCCGCGCGTCGTCGACTTCCCTTCAGGCGTCGACTTGTTCGCCTTCACCCAGAAGTCGACGACCTCGCGCACGGGCTTGTATGGCGTCGACTGCGCGTTACGGACGAGTGGGTTCTCGCTCATGCCGCCTTCGAGCGGGACTTCGTTGTCCTTCGCACCGTTGATGATGAGGATCGGCAGCGGCACCGCGGGCGACTTCTCAAAGGTGAACATGCTTGCGATGACTGGCGCGATGGCCGCGAGCCGCTCGGCGCGCGCGACCGCGTACACGAAAGTCATCATGCCGCCGTTCGAGCCGCCTGTCATGAAGATGCGCGCCGGATCGGCGCCGTGGTCGCGTACGAGTGCGTCGATGAGTGCGTCGAAGTACGCGATGTCGTCGGCGTCGCGCACCTGCCGACGCAGGAGGTGGCCCGTGTTCCACGCGCGTCGGCCGCCGCCGAAATCGGTTCCTTGCGCATAGACGGCGATGAAACCGTTCTTGCGCGCGACCGCGTCGAAGCCGGAAGTCGTGCGCATCTGCTCGGCGCTGCCCATGCCGCCGTGCAGGATGAGAACGGCGGGGCGGAGCTCGCCTTCGGGCGGAGCGTTCACCACGATCGCCGCGCGCTCGGTGTCTTTCACCTTGACCTTCACCTTGAACTTGATCTCGCCGTCGCGCCGCGCGACTTTCGCGATGGTCGGCGCGGCGGGCTCGCCGAAGGCCTTCCGGTAGAACGCCCACTGTCGGTCACCGAGCGCCTCGAGCGTCTTCATCGGATCGTGCTCAACACCCTCAAGCGGTGTCCATTCATGCGGAATCTTGAGTTTCTCAAGATGCTCGTGGAACTCCTCGTTGAGCGCGAAGGTTCCGTCGCGATCACCAACCGCGATTCGCAGCAGCGTGTCCTTGCGAATGGCGTCGGCGTTGCGCGTCGCGAGTTCCCACGGACTCACCTCGCGGAAGTACGCGCGGTCGCCGTACACGCGCTCGAGCAGGCCGTCACGCGAGCGCGGATTCGCGCGCGGCGTCCGCTCGAAGTCGGGGTCGAGCGGACCCGCGCCAAGCATCGACACCGCGCGGAACATGTCGGGGAACTTGAAGCCAAGCCGCGCTGCGCCGTAGCCGCCCATGCTGAAGCCGTCGAGCATGCGCCCTTCGCGCGTCGCGATCGTGCGGTAGGTCGCGTCGATGTGCGGTACGAGGTCCTTGACGATCATCGACTCGATCGGCGTCGAGCCGTCCTTCCAGTTGACGTACATGCCTTGCGGGAGGCCGTTCACGAAGACGACGAAGAACGGCCGCGTCTTGCCCGCTTCAATCGCTTCGTCGACGAACTTCGCGAGCGGCGCGATTCCCGCCGCACCGCCACCCGAGCCATGCAGCCAGTAGACGACGGGGAATCGAGCGTCGGCGTCGCGCTCGTACGCCGCAGGTGTGTAGAGGTGGTAGCTCACCTTCGCCTTCGCGGCGGCGCTCTCGAAGGTGTGGAAGGACACGCGCGGGGCCTTCGCCTCTGCAGTCACCCATGCGGGCGGAGTCGCGGACGACGGTGGGTTTGCGGGTGCTTGTTGCGTCGCCTGTGCATGCGAGATTCGTGCGGCAAGCACCAGCAGGAGCAGCATGAACAAAACAAATCGACGAGCCGGACGTATGCGGGAGATCAATGTGGCGCTCATGGGAGTTCCTCGCGCAATTCACACGCTCTCGAAATCATCCTTCGTCAACACCGCATCCTTGTTCGTGTCGAGCTGGTCGAAGCGGCGATGCAGCGCGGGCGCGACTTCCGACTTCTCGATGCGGCCGTCGTCGTTCTTGTCGAACTGCCGCTGCAACGTCTCAAACGAAACGGCGCGCCCGCCTGCACCACCCGCGCCTCCGCGCAGCGCGCCGCGACCATGCAAGTCCATTGGCTTCATCGGGTCCTCGTCGACGAGGTAATACTCGATGTAACCGAGCATCATTTCGTCGACGGTCTGCGGGCCCCAACGCACG
>JAIYCA010000446.1 GCA_027488265.1 Planctomycetaceae bacterium | reverse complement strand
GTGAAGAACGGATTGAAGATCCGCTCGCGTGCTTCGGCAGGAATGCCTGGGCCCGTGTCTTCGACGGCGAGCACGACGAAACCGCGTCGCGAGCCATCCGCCGTTCGAAGTCGCGCTTCTCGTGCGGAAAGCGTGACTTCGCGATGCTGACCGTCGATCGCGTTGGCACGCATCGCTTCCACAGCGTTGCGCACAAGATTTGAAACCGCTTGCGCGACGAGCGGCAAATCGGCGGCGAGTGCGCATTCGCCATCGATATCTGTTCGGATATCGACGTCATCTTTTGCGAGCACCGCTTCACAGTCGGAGAGCGCCATCGCGAAGATTTCTTTCGCGCTCGTCGGCGTTGCGTGAATGCGCGTATCGCGTGCGAAACTCAGCACATCGCCCACAATCCGATCAAGTCGTTCCGCCGCGCGGCGAATCTTGTCAACACTCGACAAAGACTCCGGACGATCCGCGACGTCTTCGCGCAGAAGCTCCGCGTTCAGCGAAATCGCACCAAGCGGATTTCGAATTTCATGCGCGATTCCCGCAGCCATTTCGCCAAGCGCCGCGAGCGATCGCGAACGCCGGAGACGCTCGTTGGCTTCCGCGAGTTCCGCCTGAAGTCGCTCGACCTTCGCCGTCAGCGCGACGTGCGTCTCTTGCAATCGAGATGTGACATCATTGAACGCGCGCAGAAAGTCTGCGAAGTCGTTTGGAGCACCGACAGGCGCTGTCGTTTCGACGATGGCGTGCGTTTCTCGTTCTGACATCAGCCCCTCCTGTCCGTAAATCGAGGTTGCACTGCGCCGTTCGTTGGACCGTACGCGCGCTGCGCCGCACGACCGACATCTGCACGACCAATCTCTTGATGAGCAGCGCGACGGCGCTCGGTCAGTTCAGCAGCAAAGCGAGCATCTGCAGACTCCAATTCGAGAAGCGATGCAGAGATCACCGCAGCGGTTTTCGCGAGCTCTGGATCAAGCGTCCCACCAGAGCGTGCCACTGCGCACGACCACGCACCATTGAGTTCCTGCAGCGCGCGGACGCGCGTTTCGCGCGCCGCGAGATGCGCTTCGAGCGCCGACTCTGCCTCATGCTGCAGGATTTCGCCCGCTGCTGCGCCATCAATCAACGTCAGCAAAGCGTCTTCGCACTGAGAAAGCGCGCGCATCGCGTGAATCTCCGCAAGCGTTTGCTCTGCGACTTCCAACATCGAAGGTTCAGTCGACCGCGTAGACACACTCATGGCGTGCCTCCATCGGTCGACTTCGATTCTTCACCCGTCGCCACGCGAGACTTCGATGGCGGATGATTGCGCAGCCACTGCTCCCAACTTTCGCGGGAGAGAATTCCATCGGTCCCGAAGAACGCATCATCGGGAAGCTGCGCAAGTCGCAACTGTGCGCGTCGATGCGCAATCGAAGCACGCTGCGCATCACCAAGTCGATCGCATGCATTCACAATTTGAATGAGCGCAACCATCGACGACGGATGATCGGGGTACTTCCGATCAACCGCCTCATAGAGCGCGATTGCATCTTCGAATGCCTTGGAATCGTGCGGACCAATATCGAAAGCGCAATCCGCACGGCGCATGTGCGCCTCGCGCAACATGTCGCGCGAGAGCCCATCAAGGCCGCCTTCGCGCGACGCGCGATCTTCCAGCGCAACGATCGCATCGTCGTAGATACGTCGAGCTTCCTTGAATCGATCGACGCTCTCACGCACAAGTCGCGCCTTGGCTGCAGCCGTCAAATCGGCCGTTTCCGATTCCTTCATCGCAGCGCGCGCAACACCGAGATACGCCTCACCGAGACGGAAGCGCAACTCGCCAAGCCGCGCTTGATCAGGAATGCGTGCGATCGCCTCATGCAGCAATTCCGCAGCTTCCGTGCACTTTCCTTTGCGCTGCTGGATGCGCGCAAGAAGATCGAGCGCGTTGAAGTACTCGACGGCTTCAGGCTTCAACCCATACTCGCCAGAGAGAACTTGCTGAAGGCTCGCGATGGCTTCATCGCCACGACCATCAGCGTCGAGCGAACGCGCAAGAGGCACGATCGCACGCGCGGTGTAATCGCTTCCTCCGCGACGCACATCAATCGCTCGTCGATAGTTCGTTGCAGCTTCTGCGTACGCGCCCTCTGCCTCACGAATCGCCGCGATGCGGAGATACACCTCGCCTCGGTCAGGATCATCGACTTCAAGCGCCTCGAGCAACAACTGACAACGCCCAAGTGCAAGGTCGTGCCATCCAGCCATGTCGTAGCATTCCGCAGCATTCCGCAGACTTGCGACGTAACTTCCATCGGTTGCCTGACGACATTCAGGAGTCACCGAAAACTCAGCGAACATGTCACCAGCGCGCTTGAGAAGTCGATTGACAACGATGCGATCTTCTGGCGTCAGCTTGCTGAGATTCGTGTCACCGCCGCTGCCTGCCGCGAGCAATCGATTCGCTTCCTCACGCGCAGCCGTGCCGAGCACGATGAACGCGTCTGCAACCGAACGCCCCTGTCCACGCAGATCAATCGCGACTTGCGCATATTCGATGGCCTCGATCCAGCGCTTGTCGGCGATGGCATCTCGCGCATCTTCAATGAGCACCGACTGCATCGATGTGACTGTGTCGGGCGTCAGCTCTTTGCGAAGCGCCGCATCGCGCAACACTCCAAAATCGACCTGCGCATCGGCGAAATGACCAAGATTTGAGCGCGCCTCAGCGCGACCAAGCCGCGCGAGAGCACCAAGATCACCCTTGTGCTGCGCGAGCACCGCGCGGTCGAAAACTCGAGCGGCTTCTTCGTCGGCACCGAGTTCCAAAAGCGTCTTGCCGAGCCCAACATCAATCGAGCCCGCGACCGCCGTTCCGGG
>JAIYCA010000096.1 GCA_027488265.1 Planctomycetaceae bacterium | reverse complement strand
GCGGATGGATTCTCGATCGTCGAACTTCCCGAGCGCGATGCGGAGCGCGTGATCGAAGCGCTGAAGGGCGCGACGTTGCGTGGGCGCCGAGTCACGGTCCGCCGCGACGATGGGCGTCGCCGCGCGCGATAGCGACGGAACGAGCCGTCACACGCCGAGATTCCGTCGCTTCTCCATCACGAACTTGAGATGGTGATCGACGTGGTTCGCGTAGATCTCGACAACTTGAAGAAGCGTCACCTTGCCGCGTTGGGTGTGGATGCCCGTCCGCGCGAACGCTTCAGAGGGCAGCGTGCGTAGCCAGCGCGCAGTGAAGCGGCGATTGGCCTCGAAAGTGTCGAGGACTTCGGCGATGTTCGCCTGCGTGGCGGGCAGACGCGCGATGAACGCGTTCTCGTCGTAGGCGATGAGCAGGGGGTTCTCCTCGGCAACGATCCGGCGCTTGCGGTGCGTCGAGGCGAGGTCGCTGTCGAGGAGGTGGACCGCGTTCTCCATGATGCTCCACTCGCCAGGGCCGATCCGCGTGTTGAGTTGCGCGTCGGTCAGCCCTGCGCATGCCGCGCGGAGTTTCGCGGGGCCCGATTCGTAGAAGGCGATGGCGTTCGACACGGCTGCGAGCGCTTCAGACGGTGCTTGCGGTGACGGGGCTTGCGGTGACGGTGCTTGCGGTGAAGGGGTTTGAGCGTTGGACGTGGCCATAAGGCCGAGTGTACGAGCGTTTTCAGGGCCGCGCGGTTGTCGTACACTCTTCGCCCTGTCTCATGCGGGGCACGGTTTCGACGGCTGTTCATACGGCCGCGCTTTCGAATCATTGCCATGCATGGCCATCCATAGCCATCCACGGCCAAACGCCCTGTCGGGCGCTGAGAGGTACGAACGATGTCCGCCACTCCAACGATCATCTACACGCACACCGACGAAGCGCCCATGTTGGCGACGTACTCGTTCCTCCCCATGATCCGCATGTTCGCGAAGCCCGCGGGGATCGCGGTTGAAACGCGCGACATCTCGCTCTCGGGCCGCATCATCGCGGCGTTCCCAGAGCGCTTGAAGCCCGAGCAACGCATCGGTGACCACCTCGCCGAACTCGGCGCACTCTGCCTGACGCCTGAGGCAAACATCATCAAGCTTCCCAACATCTCGGCCTCGGTGCCGCAGATGAAGGCCGCGATCAAGGAACTGCAATCGCAGGGCTACGACCTGCCCGACTTTGTCGACGAGCCGAAGACCGACGTCGAGAAGGATGCGCGCGCCCGCTACGCGAAGGTGATGGGCAGCGCGGTGAACCCCGTCATCCGCGAAGGCAATTCCGATCGTCGCTCGACGAAGTCGGTGAAGGACTACGCGCGCGCGAACCCGCACAAGATGGGCGCGTGGGCGACCGATTCGAAGGCGTCGGTTGCGTCGATGGCGAGCGGCGACTTCTTCGCGAACGAGCAGTCGGTCACGATTCCCGCGGCAACGACTGCGCGGATCGAGTTCGTCGGCGCCGACGGCGCGACGACCGTGCTCAAGGACGGCCTCAAGCTCTCGGCAGGTGAGATTCTCGACGGCACGTTCATGTCGCGGAAGGCGCTCGTCGCGTTCCTCGAGTCAACCATCGCCGACGCGAAGGCAAAGGGCGTGCTTTGGTCGCTCCATATGAAGGCGACGATGATGAAGGTCTCCGACCCGATCATCTTCGGTCACGCGGTCAAGGCCTTCTTCAAGCCGGTTTTTGAGAAGCACGGCGCGGCGCTCGCGAAGGTTGGCGTCGACGTCAACAACGGCTTCGGCGATCTCGTCGCGAAGATCGCGTCGCTCCCGGAAGCTGAACGCGCAGCGATCGAGGCCGACATCAAGGCCGCGCTCGCGAACGGCCCAGCAATCGCGATGGTTGATTCCGACAAGGGCATCACGAATCTGCATGTCCCGAGCGACGTCATCGTCGACGCATCGATGCCTGCGATGATTCGCGAAGGCGGCAAGATGTGGAACGCCGCTGGCAAGACGCAAGACGCGATGGCGGTCATTCCTGATCGCTCGTACGCGGGCGTCTATCAAGCGGTCGTCGACTTCTGCCGCACGAACGGTGCGTTCGATCCGAAGACGATGGGCTCCGTGCCGAACGTTGGTTTGATGGCGCAGAAGGCCGAGGAATACGGCTCGCATGACAAGACGTTCGAGATGAAGGGTGAGATGAAGGCCGCTGGCACCGTGCGCGTCGTCGACGCGTCGGGCGCGGTGCTCCTTCAGCACGCGGTCGAAGCGGGCGACATCTGGCGCGCCTGCCAAACCAAAGACCCGGCGATCAAGGACTGGGTGAAGCTCGCAGTCACGCGCGCGCGGCTTTCGAAGACGCCGGCGTGCTTCTGGCTCGACGAGAAGCGTCCGCACGATCGCGAACTTCTGAAGAAGGTGCACGCGTATCTCAAGGACCACGATGTCGCGGGTCTTGAGATTTCGATCAAGGAACCCGCAGCCGCGTGCCGTTTCTCCTGCGAGCGGATGAAGCAGGGGCTCGACACGATCTCGGTGACGGGCAACGTGTTGCGCGATTACCTCACCGACCTCTTCCCGATCCTCGAACTCGGAACGAGCGCGAAGATGCTCTCGATCGTGCCGCTCATGAATGGCGGCGGACTCTTCGAGACGGGCGCCGGTGGTTCTGCCCCGAAGCACGTGCAGCAGTTCGTTGCGGAGAGTTCGCTCCGTTGGGATTCGCTCGGCGAATTCCAAGCGCTCGGCGCGAGCTTCGAGCACATCGCGTCGACGACCGGCCACGCGAAGGCGCAGGTGCTTGCCGACGCGATCGACGAGGCCATCGGCCTCTATCTCGCGAACAACAAGGGCCCAGCGCGTAAGGTTGGCGATCTCGACAACCGTGGCAGCCACTTCTACCTCACGATGTACTGGGCGCAGGCGATGGCGAAGCAGTCGAAGGATTCGGCGCTTGCCGCGTACTTTGCGCCGATCGCCGCCGAGATGACGACGAACGAAGCGAAGATCGTTGGTGAACTCAACGGCGCGCAAGGGAAGACCGTCGACATCGGCGGTTACTACCACCCGTGCGAGAAGAAGACGGCGGTTGTGATGCGCCCGAGCGCGACGCTCAACGCGATTGTCGACCACGCGGGACGCGCGGTTGCGACGGCGTGACCGAGCGGCATCGTCGTCGGTGGAAAACGCCGAACGAGAAGCCCTGAGAATTACGCCGCAAAATCCGCCGAGAAATTCCATCGAGAAAACACGGGCTCGCCACACGGCGGGCCCGTTGGCTTTTTGTCGCGCGGAGTTCACGCAGATTTCCGTGTGGAACGCTCCGAGTCGGCCCGCTTCGATCGTGCATGGAAGCGCCGCAAGATCCGCACAGACTCAATGCATCGAAAGCAACGCACGGGGACAACGCCTCTGACGCAGAGCGAACGGCTGTCGGGAGCAGTGAACGCGAGGTGAGTCAAATTGAGATCAGTCAAGTTGAGGGTCGCGAGGCCGACCCCGAATCGCTCAAAGCGCCGTATCTCAGTGAGTCGCGCGACGATACGCGGATCGAGCGTGCGGGTGCGTTGCTTGCGAGTTTCGCGCGGCGGACGGGTATTCGCGCACCAGGCGACGCTGCACGCCGTTATCTCTGGACCGACGCCTTTGCGGTGCAAGCGCTGCTCGCGCTTGCGCGCGCGACGGGCGAAACACGACACAAGGCTGATGCACTTCGGCTCGTCGAACTCGTGCACCAGCACCTCGGCACGCATCGATTGGATGACCCGCGCGTCGGGTGGATCAGCGGGCTTGACACTCCAACGGGGGAACATCATCCGACGCTCGGTGGATTGCGCATCGGCAAGCCGCTTCCCGAGCGCGCGGCCGACGCGCCGTATGACGGGCGCCTCGAGTGGGAACGCGACGGGCAGTACTACCACTATCTCACACGGTGGATTGAAGCGCTGTGCGCCTGTGCTCGCGCGTCGTCGCGCGGCGAGGCGCGGGAGCTCTTTCTCGATCACGCCCGCGAGCTCGCGCATGCGATGCACGCCTCGTTTGTGTTCGAGGCGTGGCCCGGTGGGCCAAAGCGCATCCAGTGGAAGATGAGCATTGATCTCACGCGGTCGCAGGTGCATGCATCGGGGCTCGCCGACATGCTCGATGGGATCGCGACGTTCGCATCGCTTGAGGCGGCGCTTGCGGAGGCGAACATGCCCGATCCGGTGCTTGCACATGCGATTGCCGAACTTCGCGCGATGTGCGATGCGGCGGGAACCTTCGCAACCGTCGATCCGCTTGCGCTCGGCGGCTTGTTGCTCGATGTCTCGCGGCTTGTGCATCTCGCGGCATCGGGCGCGCTCGCCCGCGATCTTGCCTACGACCGACTCGTCGAGCGCCTGCTGGTCGATATCGATCGCGGATTGGAGGCGTTCGATCGTTCGGGCGCGCTCTTCACGGCGATCGATCGACGGCTCGCCTTTCGTGAACTCGGCCTCGCGATCGGACTCCAGTCGATCAGCACCCTACGCGAGAGGGCGCGCTGTTCGACGGCCCTCGTTGCCGCGATCGCCCCGCGCATTGACGCGTTGGCTCGGTACGTCCCGCTCAGTGAGCGCATCGAACGCGCGTGGCTCGAGCCATCGGCGCAGGCGACCGAAGGTTGGCAGTCACACGTCGACATCAACGAGGTCATGCTCGCGACGTGCCTTTTGCCCGAGGTTGTGCTTGAGTCGGGAGCGGTGGCCACCATCGGCGCGGGTGCGGCCGTCGGGGCGCGGGGTGAAAGGCGAAGCTTTGCGGACGGGCTGGGGATCGGGATGCGCTGAAGTAGCCCTGAGCGATCCCCGCGAATCCCGCGATTCCTGCGATTCCCGCAAATGGTGTTTGAAGTTCGGCTCGTGACAGTTCACCCTGCGGGTGCAATCGGTGCGCGATCGCGTCCGAGGTCTTTCACAAATTTCGAATCCGTGGGAGTATTCCGCGCCCGACTTCCCCAACGTCCGGAGGAGGTCTGGCGAATCGGATCGCACGATGTCGAACGCCTCCTCCACACCGAACGGATCTTCCGGTACCCATTCTGAACATCAGCCACCGACCGGCCGTCCGGGTGGTTGGTTCGATCGGATCGAACGCATCGGGAACGCGCTGCCAGAGCCTGCGCTGATCTTCGCGATTCTGTCCGCGGTGGTCATCGTGGTGTCCGCACTCGGCGTGGCCGCCGACTGGCGCATTCAACCGATCAAGCCGAAGGCAGAACTCGTCGAGAAGGTCGACCGCGACGGCGCGCCCGTCCTCGATGCTGACGGCAAGACTGTGTTCGTCCCGAAGCTCGATGAGGCGGGGAAGCCGATCGTCACGCTCGTTGGTGAGACCGACAAAGACGGCAAGCCTGTTGAACTCGTCGCGAAGAGTCTCCTCACGAGCGAAGGCATTTACTGGATGCTTTCGTCGATGGTGCGGAACTTCACCGCGCTGCCCGCGCTCGGCCTTGTCTTCGTCTCGATGCTCGGCATTGGTCTTGCGGAGAAATTTGGTCTCTTCAGTGCGCTCATGCGTTGGTTAGCGCTCATCACGCCGCGGAAACTCCTCACCCCAACGATCGTTCTGATCGGTGCGAACGCTGCCATCGCCTCGGACGCGGGCTACATCATCCTGCCTCCGCTCGCGGCGGCGCTCTATCTCGCGATGAATCGTCCTCCGGTGGCGGGCCTCGCGGCGGCGTTCGCGGGTGTCGCGGGCGGCTTCGGCGGCGGCTTCTTCCCGAATGCGGGCGACGGCTTTCTCGCGGGCGTCGCGACAACGTCGGCGCACATCGTCGACCCGAGTTACCACGCGGTCGACCCAACGCACAATTTGTACTTCAAGGCGTTGAGCAGCATCGTCATCATGTTCGCCGGTTGGTTTGTTACCGACTGGATCGTCGAGCCGAGGCTCAAGCGGCTCGGTGGAACAGCGAAATTCGACGACATGCCGTCGCTCTCCGAACTCGCGCTGAAACCAGATGAAAAGCGCGGTCTCGCGGTGGCGGGTGTCGTTGCGCTCCTCGTGCTTGGGCTCTTCGCGGCCGCGGTCCTCGTTCCTGGTTGGCCGCTCGCGGGCATGGGTCAACCGACGCTTGCAACCGGAGCGCCCGCGCCTGGCGAGCGCGCCGGCGATCGCTGGTCGCAAGTCATCGTGCCGCTCATTCTCTTCGTCTTCCTCTTGCCCGGCATGGCGTACGGCTGGATCACGGGCACGCTGCGCCGACAAGCCGACTTCATCGACGGCATTTACCACGGCATTCGCTCGATCGTGCCCGTCCTCGCGATTGCGTTCTTCATGGGTCAGTTCGTCAACTACTTCCAGTACACGGGCCTCGATCGCATGCTCGCGTACGCGGGCGGATCATTCCTCTTCCAAGCGGATCTGCCGATTCCGCTCCTCATCGTGCTGTTCGTGCTTCTCGTGATCGGCGGCGACTTCGTCATGAGCGGCATGCTCAGCAAGTTCGGCGTACTCGCGCCGATCTTCATCCCGATGTTCATGATGGTCGGCATGAGCCCCGAACTCACGACGGCGGCGTACCGCATCGGCGACAGCGTCGTCAACATCATCACGCCGCTGAATAGCTACCTGCTCATCATTCTCGTGGCGCTGCAGCGGTATTCGAAAAATGCGGGCCTTGGCAGCTTGATCACGCTCATGCTGCCGTACTCGCTCGTCTTCGGCATCGTTTGGACGGCGTTCCTCTTGCTCTGGTATTGGATCGGCCTGCCGCTTGGTACCGATGCGCCGGTGTCGTACGTGCCGGGCGCGTGAGTGTGCGCGTGATCTTTTTGAGCGCTCTTTTGCAGCGATGACGCGCGTTCACTTCGCGATCGCGCGGATGCGGTTGAGCGCGCTGGCGTGATGGTTGGTCCCGTCGGACCGCCGCGCGTACCAAGCACAATTCCCTGAGCAACGATGCTCGCAGAGCTTTCCTTGATGCGATGGAAAGCGCGGCGTTGCGTTGCGTTTCGCTCGACGACGGATGACAGATCCATACGATCGCGCCGACGGACCGACTCGTGCATGCACAACGCGTGCGAGCACGATGTTCGGGGCACACGTCCAGATCGGAGCGATATATGCAGGAAGAGCGTGGCGCACCCACCGCGGATGCTGAACCTATCCGCCGTTTTCTCGCGGAGCGATTTCTCTTTGATCCGGACGCGTCGATTGATGTTCGATCGTCGCTTCTCGGCGAAGGCATTCTCGACTCGACCGGAGCAATGGAACTCGTGCTCTTTCTCGAGGAGCAATTCGGAGTCGAAGTTTCGGACAACGAACTTGTTCCGGCAAATCTCGATTCGATCGAACGTATTGCACTCTTCATTGCTCGGAAGCGGGCGGAGGGGAAAGCTGGGGCGAAAATCGCGAGTGAAACCACGCTGAAGATTGAGGTTTCGGGCAGCGCACAGTTTGAGAAGCTTCCGTTTGCGAGTGAGGCGCGCCGTGCAACTACTCGATGAAGTCGTCCTCGACCGAGCAAGAGAGATCGCATCGACGCGCGGCGTCGCGCGCGCGGTGCTGATCGATGGCGATCGAACGCTCGATTGGAAGCATCTCGACGACGCTTCGCGGCGTGCGGCGATTTCCTTACAGCGCGCAGGCGTTTGCCGAGGCGACCGCGTTGCCGTTGTCGCGCCGAATGCGATTGAGTCGGTGGTCGCGTATCTCGCGGTGCTTCGCGTTGGCGCGGTGCTCGTGCCGATTCCGGCGGATACGCGCATGCCTCGACTCCGCGCGATTCTTTCGGATTGCGATCCACAAGCGGTTGTCGCGCCTCGTGTGATGCTTGTCTCATTGCGCGCCTCGATCGCAGAGGAAAGCGATGGACTCGACGCACGCTGGGTGGAGTTCGCACTCGACGACAACTTCGCTCGACCGATGGGCGTTCCGCTTGAATTTGGTCAAGGCGTTTCGACATCGAAGATCACAGCGCGCGAGGTCGGCTGTATCGATGCAGATCTTGCGGTGATCATGTACACCTCGGGAACGACGGGTGAGCCGAAGGGGGTCATGCTCACGCACGCGAATCTCTTGAACACAACAGCTGCGGTCGCGGAGTATCTCGGGGAAGCGCGCGCTTCGGGAGTTGACGTCGTTTCACTCGCGATACCTCTGACATACAGCTACGGATTCCTTCAGTTGTGGACCGCGCTCCGGAGTGGCGCGACTGTCGTTCTTGAGCGAAGTTTCGCCTTTCCGTTCGACGCGATGCGCCGCATGGAACAACATCGTGTTTCGGTGCTTATTGCTGTTCCAACGATGATTTCGCGGATACTCGCCACGCTTCCGCATGATGCCTTGGAGCTCTCGCAACTGCGTGCGATGACGTGTGCAGCAGCATCGCTTTCACCAACGCAAGCAGTGCGATGCACGGAATTGTTGCCGCACGTTGCTCTTCACCTCATGTATGGGCAAACGGAGTGTTCGCGCGCAGCGACGCTTGATCCTCGACTCGTGCGAACGCATCCAGATTCCGTTGGAAGCGCCATTCCCAACTGCGAGTTGTTTCTCATCGATACCCAAGGTCGACAGTTGCCCGCCGGAAGTGAAGGTGAACTTGTTGTGCGCGGTGCAAACGTCGCCCGCGGCTATTGGCGACGTCCAGAAGAAACAGCGTTGAAGTTCATCGCTTCGCCGTTGCCTGACGCGTCGCCTTCCGAGCGAGTCCTTCGTACTGGAGATCGCTTTCGCATACACCGGAACGGACTGTTGACGTTCATCGGGCGAGAAGACGAGATCTTCAAGTGTCGCGGTGAGAAAGTGGCGCCGATGGCGGTCGAGCGTGTGCTTGCGTCGTTGGATGGTGTGGTTGACGCTGCTGTCACTGGCGTACCGCATGAGGAAGACGGCATGGCCATTCACGCGGTCGTCGTACTGGAGGCGGACGCAACCGTCGATGAACGCGCGATTCGCGCCCGTTGTCGTGAGTTTCTTGAGCCCGCATTGCAACCGCGCTTTGTCGAGTTCCGTCGCGAGATTCCACGTACCGCGAATGGCAAGTTGATTCGCCGCGCGCTCGTCGGGGCAGGTGCTTGAAATGTGCGGATTCGCAGGCGTTTTTGCGGGCGTCGATGCGCCTCCGCCATCGCGGGAGGAGTGTTTGCGCATGGCGCACTCGCTCGCACATCGCGGACCTGATGGCCGTGGCATTTTGGTCGAGGGTCGCGCTGGGCTCGCGCACACGCGGCTCGCCGTGATTGATCGCGTCGGAGGTGCGCAGCCATTCTCGAATCCCGCGCGTGGAACGACGATCGTCTACAACGGAGAGGTCTTCAACCACATCGAACTCCGTCGTGAACTCGAGTTGGAAGGCCGAACATTTTCAACGAAGAGCGACACAGAGGTTGTTCTCGCTGCCTACGAAGTGTGGGGCGATGAAGCGTGGAAGCGCTTCGAGGGGCAGTTCGCGCTTGCGCTTTGGGATCGCTTCACGCGCAGTATGTATCTCGTGCGGGATCGTGCAGGTATTTGCCCGCTGTTTGTCGCACGACTGCCGAATGCGCTTGTCTTTGCGTCGGAAGCGAAGGCAATCTTCGCATCCGGGCGAGTGGAGCCTCGTGTCGATTTCGGAGCGATCAATGCGGTGTTCCGCAATTGGTCGGTTCCGGGTACGAGAAGCGTCTTTGAAGGGGTCGAGTGCATCGCGCCAGGACAATGCGTGCGCTTCGCGCTCGATGCGGTTGGTTCGCGCATCTGGCGGCTTGAACGGCAAGCCGCGCTCGACCGCGGATCGCGTGCGGTCGTCGGTCGAACCTATGCGCGACTCCGCGATGCAGTTGGGGAGACGACAGCTGCCGCAACAACTGCCGCAACAACCGCTGCGACAGCGAGTTCATCTGCAAAGAATCCGTGCAGCGAAACGCGCATCGCGGAGCGACTTCGCCACGCAGTTCGACAACGACTTCGCGCAGATATTCCTGTTGGGGCATATCTCTCTGGAGGGTTAGATTCCTCTCTTCTCACGGCGTTGATGGTGGAAGAGCGCGCGCGCATGGGAGTCGATCCGCCGACGACGTTCTCCATCCGATTTCGTGGTGTAGATGACGTAGAGCAGGGGTTTGATGAAGGTGCGGCGCAGCACGCGGTGGCGCAAGCTCTCGGAACGAATCATCGCGAAATCACTGTTGGACCGGATCGTCTCGTGGAAACACTGGAGCGCACGCTGGATCATGCAGAAACGCCGCTGTTGCGGGCGGGTCCGATTCCCATGCTGCTTCTCTCAGAATTTGTGCGCGATCAGGGAATGCGGGTGGTCTTGACCGGTGAAGGTGCGGACGAACTTTTCGGCGGTTACGACATTTTCAAAGAAGCGCGTCTACGCGCGTACCTAGCCCGTGATCCGGGAAGCGCGATGAGACAGGCGCTTGCATCGCGACTTCATCGGCAACATGCGACGCGAACCAATGGTGGCATCGCGATGTGGAGTGCATTCTTGCGCGCTGGAGATGGTGACGGACACGCGCGCGAGCGTGAGGATGCGGTTGCATGTGCTCGATCAAGCGAGAGCGTCGATGAGATGGATCGCGACGCCGATCCTTTCGCATCGCACATGCTTCGTTGGCAGAGCGGCGCGTGGATGGTGCGATTTCTGTCGCGAGAGGTTCGCGCATCGTTTGATGAAGAAGCGCTGCATCGAAATGTCGAGTCGGCGATGCCAGCCAACTGGCGCGATCTCGATGACCTTGGACGAGCGCAAGAATTGGAAATTGCATCCTTCATGGTGCCGTATCTCCTCTCAAGCCAAGGCGATCGCATGCTGATGGCGAATGGCGTGGAAGGTCGGTACCCCTATCTTGACGGCGCGCTTGCGGCAGAAGCTGCGAAGCTTCGATCAGAAGAACGACTTGTTGGATTGCGCGAAAAACCGCTTCTCCGGCGCATCGCGCGACGACTCCTTCCGCAAGAGATTGCGGAACGGCCGAAGTGGCCCTATCGATCGCCGATTCAACGAGCTTTCTTCGGCGTCGATGCGCCTGAATTCGTACGCGATGCATTGTCGAGTGCGCGGCTGCGCGCTCATCCGCTGATGGACGGCGCAGCGGCGACGCGTTTGGCGCAACGCGCGTTCATGGCGAGCGCAACACAGCCACTTTCAGAACGCGAGGAAATGGCTGCGTTTGGGCTATTGACTCTCGTGCTTTGGCACGAACGATTCGTCGAGCGAGCGACTTCATCGACCGCCGTCGATCCACGTGAGAGCGCGATCTCGATCTCCGAGCACGATGCATGCGCGTGTTCAGAGGAGTGTTTCGCATGCACGGAGGATGAACGATGACGCAGGCCTTTCTGAATTCAATCGCACACAACCCGCCACCTGCGTCCGCGCCGCCTGAAGCGTTGGACTCGTTCGACGTTCGGACCAGTGTGATGGCGAAATCGGCGTTGGTTGAGGCGCACGAGCGCACGTCACTCATGCGGCGGGGCGTCGTTGCATCGAAACCCGCAGCGCCCGTCGAGAAGCAGACAGTGCTTGAGATCGATCCGGCGATCGAGTGCGAGCGTATTGAGCGCGCGATTCGTGATGCGGTCGGTATGAAGCTTCGACGTCGCGGTGTCGTACTCGGCGTGAGTGGGGGAATTGACTCCTCTGTCTCAGTCGTTCTTGCGGCGCGCGCACTCGGTCATGATCGCGTGACCGCCATTCTGATGCCCGAGCGCGAGAGTTCGCCGGCAAGTCTTGAGCTTGGTCGGGCAGCCTGCCAGATCGCGGGAGTGAATCCCGAAGTAGTAGACATCACGCCCATGCTCGAAGCATTCGGGTGCTACCGACGCCGCGATGTCGCGATCTCTCGCGTATTGCCAGCATTTCGACCTGGAGATCGGTTCAAGATCACGATCGCGAACGATGTTGCAGAGAGTGACCGCGTGAATCACTTTCACGTCGTGGCGTCGCTCTCTGCGCGGGCCGGCGCGACGGCAGTGGCACGACTGCCTGTCGATGTCTATCTCGAGGTCGTCGCTGCGACAAATCTCAAGCAGCGCGTTCGGAAAACCGTCGAGTACACGGCTGCCGATGCGTCGAATCGCGCCGTTCTTGGTACCCCAAATCTGCTTGAACACGCGCTCGGATTCTTCGTGCGTGGTGGTGACGGACTCGCCGATCTCAAACCGATCGCGCATCTCTACAAGTCACAAGTCTTCGCACTTGGGCGACATCTTGGCCTTCCTGTCTCGATTACTGGGCAGGTTCCAACCACCGACACGTACAGCCTTCCACAGTCGCAGCAGGAGTTCTACTTCGGGCTGCCCTATGCAACGCTTGACATCATCTTGTGGTGCTACATGCATCAAGTGTCTGCAGTGCGTGCTGGCGAACTCGCAGCCATGACACCTGCCGCGGTCGAGCGTGTCTATCGCGATATCGATCTCAAACGGCGAGTTGCGGCGCGGCTCGATGGGTCGGCATTGGTGGTAGACGGTGAAGCATCAGCACTTTTCGAGACAAAGGAGATGCGAACATGAAATCGTTGCATCGCATTGCATTCGCGTCGCTCGCGACCTCAGTCGTCGGCCTCAGTTTGCTTCCCATCGGACAGTCCAGTGGCGTGGCCGCCGGACCGCCTGATCCGAAGTCACCGCAGACGAAAGACACTCGTGTGAACCCTCGTGCAAACCCCCGTGCAAACCCTCGTGCAGACATCGTGGCACGCGTCGGATTGGAGGAAGTTGACCGCGTTTCGGAAGCGCATTGGGAGGCGTTGCGTGCGCGGCGGATCTACTTCGCCCATCAATCGGTAGGCAGCAACATGATGCGTGGACTCGCAGAGATTCTGCGTGCGCGTCCTGCGATTGCGCTTTCGACGCGTCGTCTTTCAAACTCGGCGGAAAAGGCGCCAAGCGATACAGACGCCGTGTTTGCGGAGCCCGGGCTTGTGCATGGTCCCGCCGGTCCGAATGGTGATCCGCGCGCGAAGTTTGAAGCGTTTGAACGATTCGTCACTGGCCCTCGCGGGGAAGAGATTGACATCGCCTTTGTGAAACTCTGCTACGCAGATCTTGATGCGTCCACCAACGTGCAGGGACTGATTGAGCGTTACACGGCGATGGTGGAGCGCATCAAGCGAGCGCGACCAACAGTGCGTGTGCTGCATGTGACGGTTCCGCTGAAGGCGGCGGACCAAGGTGCGAAGGGGGCGGTCAAACGGCTTGTCGGGAACGGCACTGGGCCTGCAAACGCGGTGCGTGGTCGCTACAACGATTTGCTGCGCGCCCGATTTCCTGCGAGTCAGATCATCGATGTTGCAGCAGTAGAGTCGCGATCGTTGGATGGTTCGCCCGCGACCTCCACGGTGGCGGGCGTTGCGTGGCCTGCACTTGCCGCTGAATACACAAATGATGGCGGACACCTGAACGAGGTCGGGCAAGTCGTGGTCGCGCGTGCACTCCTGCTGAAACTCGCGGAGAACGCTGAGGTTGAGAAGTTTGGGCGGAATGGCAGCGGAACCGAGGTTCGTGATCCTGCGCGCAAAGGAGCGCGAAGTGGAACTTGAACGCCATGTGATGGTGGCGGAGCGCTCGCATGGCGGCACTGAAGAGTTTGGATTCGCCGTCGTCGACGACCTTCGGCTCGCATACGTACGTCACCTGCCATTGGCGGTGAGTCGGATGCGCGTCGTGGTGATTGGGCCGGTTGGTGCCGAACGGGAGCGAGCACATCGAACGATTGTGGAGTTTGCGCGCGGGCTCGCGCAGCGTGGATATGAGGTGTTTCGTTACGACCATCGTGGCCACGGCGAAAGCGAGGGTCCATTTGAAGATGGCACGGTCGGAGTGTGGAGCAACGATGCGCAGCGCGTCGTTCGCCATCTCCAGACGCATGCGGCACGGCCGACACCTACAGCCCTCGTCGGAATACGCATGGGTGCGCTGATCGCGAGTGAACTCTTCTCTGAAGGTCTCGGAGATGCTGCTGTCTTCTTTGGTCCGGCCGACGGTGCGTCGCTGCTTCGTGATGCTTCGCGCCGAGCGTTGGTTGCGAACTTGGTGCATGGACAAGCGGGTCAGTCGGAAACCGAAGATGTGCACGCGCTCCCACGAGCACGCAACGTGACGGGATACTCCGCGATCAGCGCTGGACAAGAGGCGCGCATCGATGGTTACGTTTGGAAGCCGCAACTCGTACGAGAAGCGGCATCCCATCGATTTCGTCGACCAGAACCGCATGAGCCACGCCCATGGATTCAGGCAGAATTGGGAAGAGGTGCGATGAGCTTGGCTGGCAGTGCGGCTGTATCTCTTGAGAAGGATCGCAGGGCGAACACGAACGAAGGTGAGAAGATCGAAGCCGCAGCAGGGAATCTGCCTGTAGGCCTTGGGGCCTCGAGCGGCGATGATGCGGCTTCCCACGCTACGCACGCGTTGTCTGTGCATGCGCCGAGGTTTTGGGAGTCGAGCCCACAACTTGTTCCAGGAAATGCTCGTTGGTTCGACGCGCTCGGAACTTGGTTCGACCAGATCGCATCAAAGACATCGATCGCTTGAGCGCAGGGCTTTGCGGCGTTGTCCGACCAGCATCTTGCAGAAAATCCGCGTCGGCGAAAGGGGCCAGTATGCACTCGACTTCCATCGCGTTCGCGCCGACCTCGCTGCGTGAACCAGCCGCGTTGCCAGAGCGAAGCGATGCTGGCCGTCACGGCGTTCAACGTCGGTTCGAAGTGTTCCGTTGGCGCGATGAGTCGGTGCTCGCAACCATGCATGTGCCTGACCAGCGGACAGCGCGTGCAGCGGTCGCGTGCGTACTGGTGAATTCAGGGCCTGCGCCACGCGCGGGAAACAGTGACCTTTCAACGCGCATTGCCGATCGTGTGGCCTCGGTCGGGATTCCGACGATGCGCATGGATTTCCCAGGCATTGGCGACTCCACGGGAGATTCATTCAAACGTATTGACGACTTTCGACGTGCAGCGCAGGAAGCACCGCTTGATGATGTGCTTACGGAGGTCATCGAGCAGTTCTGCGATCGTCATGGTGTGGAGCATGTGATTGTTGCCGGACTTTGTGCAGGAGCCGTGATTGCGGTTCGTGGCGCGCGACGCATGGGCTCGCGTTGTGCGGGCCTCATTCTTCTCGAGCCTGACTTTGTCGATGCGCGCATCGCTGCAGGTATCGAGCGTGCAGGAATTCGCGCGCGAGTTGAACGAGTGCTCCGTGGACTTGCGCGGCGGCGTTGGTCTCGGTCGTCTGCGCGCATCTTGCGTCCGTTGTACGAGTACCTCGATCGCGGACGCATGCCCGATGGAATCGCGCAAGAGGTGGTTGACGCTTGGATTCATCTCACGGAAGCGCGGATCCCGACGTTTCTCGGCGTCGCGGACGGACTTTCCTGTGACGGGTTGTGTTCGCGTATCACACTCGCGTCGCAAATCGAGTGTCGCCGTGTGACCGTCGATGAGCTTGAACGCGAGCCCATCTCGCAAGGCGCGCTCGTGACATGCTGTTCGCTCCGCGAGACGAACCATCTCTTGACGGAGGGTGACGGCCCG
>JAIYCA010000231.1 GCA_027488265.1 Planctomycetaceae bacterium | reverse complement strand
TCCGACGTTGACGACGATGGCGGCACTCGAAAGCGACGCGATGGTGAGCGAAGCAAGAACGCTAGCGATGGCAGTGTGGCGATGCATGTCTCAAGATGTCCTTTCCATGTCCGCGCTTCGGCGTCCGCGGGAGCGACCAGGCTCCGTGTGGCGGGCGTGCGCTTGACACTGGAAGAGTGCATTGCATCGCGGCGAATCCAAGCAACTTGAGTGCGCAACTGCGTTTCGCGGGTCGGGCCGTATCGCGCGTAGGGTCTGTGCGGGCGCGGAGGAACTTCACGCGACGAACTGTGCGCTCTGTCCGGTTTATGCGGCGCCGCTACGCTGTCCGGCGCGCCGCTACGCTGCTCGTCATGCGCGTTGTCAGCCTTCTTCCTTCTGCGACGGAGCTACTCGCGAGTGTTGTCGATGCGGAAACGCTCGCGCAGACACTCGTTGGCCGAAGTCATGAGTGCGATTTTCCTGCGGGCCTCGATGCGGTACCGATGCTCACGAAGGCGCGCACGCACGGCGGTACTTCTGCAGAGATCGATGCTGAAGTGAGCGCAGCGCTCGCCGCAGGTACAGAGACTGGCGCTGGTTTGTATGAGCTCGATGAACAGCTCTTGGCGGAACTCGCGCCCGACGTGATCCTCACGCAGAGTCTCTGCGATGTCTGTTCGATTGATCTACGCACGGTTGAACGCATTGCTGCGAAACTGCCGAAGCGCCCAGTCGTCGTGAATCTCGATCCAAAGAGCATCTTTGATGTGTTCGACGATCTCTTGCGCGTCGGCGAAGCATGTGGCCTCGCTCAACGCGCAGAAAATGCGATGGTTGCACTGCGTGCACGCTATTGGAGCGCGGTCGACTACGTGAATCCGTACGTCCCCGGACCGGAAGTGCTATTTCTCGAATGGACTGATCCGCCGTTCTGTGGTGGACATTGGACGCCCGCGCTCATCGAAGCAGCGGGCGCGCGACACTCACTGAACGCGGCTGGTGTGAAATCGCGGCGTTTGACACCAGAAGAGATTCTTGAGTCGGCACCGGAGCGCGTCGTGGTCTGTCCCTGCGGATTCGATCTGGCGCGTACGCGCGCGGAGTTCGCAGCGCTCGAGAAAACACGCTGGTGGCCGCTTCTTCCCGCGGTGATGGAGGCGAAACACGGTTCGATCGCACTCGTCGATGGGAACCAGATGTTCAACCGCCCCGGCCCGCGGCTCGTCGATGCGTTTGAATGGCTCGTCGCGTGGATCAATGGGCGCGACGAACTTTCGCCAGCTGGTTTCCCGGTCGAATACCGCTAAACCAAGCAACGCTCAACACTGTGGAAGTGTGTTGACAACTTTGAAAGACTGCTGAAACCGCGCATGCAGAGTGGTAGGCTGTCGTCGTGACGAACTCCACGCGCTACTGGCTTTCGGTTGGTGATGGAAAGACCTACGGTCCATACACGGTCGAAGAGTTGCTTCAACATCGCAACGATGGCCGCGTCGGGCTGAACTCGCAACTCTGTCCCGAGGGAGGTACCACATGGATCCCCGCGACGGCGGTGCTCGAGTTTCGCGCGAGCGCAGGCGCCCCGCCGATGGTGCCGCCACCCGCGCCGCCGTTCGCTCCCAACGTTGATCCGCTCGCGAAGAGCAAAATTGCCGCCGGAATTCTCGGCATCTTGTTGGGCGCACTTGGAGTGCACAACTTCTACTTGGGCTACACCGGCAAGGGCATCGCGCAACTTCTCATCACCGTCCTCACCTGCGGGTGGGGCTCGATTTTCTCCGGCATCTGGGGCCTCATTGAGGGCATCCTGATTCTGACGGGCTCGATCAACGTCGACGGCTCGGGTCGGCCGTTGCGCGATTGATGCCCGCCTCCGTCGCTCAACTCATTTGCATGGCTTTCTTGCAACCCTGCAACTTGACGATAAAGACGATCAAGACGACGAAGCAACCGAGCGAAACAAGTGGTCCGATCACCGGAACCGCTGCGCCAACGACTGTTCCGATCGAGCCAATGAGCCCGAGCACGAAGCCACAGTCGCCCTGATCGTTGCGGCCTTTCGCGGCGAAGGCTGCTTGAAATGCCTGTGGAACCACCACGCTGCAGACAATCAGCATGATCGACCCGATGCAGGGCACCGCGCACAACCAAACGAGCCCCGCCGGGAGTTTCTGGTGCTCTGTCGGTACGACCTTGTACGCCGCCCAGATGAAGTAGCTCAACACCACATTGATGAGAAGGGCGATCACAACAACGAACAACAGCACACCCGCCAGCGCCGCAAGAATGCCTCCAGCTGCGCCATTGAGTGACGGGTCTGACAGCGATTGATCCATGGTTTCCGGCCTTTCTTCGTACGACGAATGCGAGCAAGTGTGTTGCGCCCTTCGCGGGAGTTCGCGACGGCCGCGAAACGATACCGATTCTCACTCCATCTGCCCAAACGGCAGCGTGTGGCCGTCGCATCGACGGTTCGGCACCCACATTTCCAGTTTCAGGCGGGAAACACGGCGCCGCGCGGCTGGCCCGAACTTTGCTTCCACGGCGCCCTCCCCCGCATTCGCGTGCCCTGCACGTCCACGGCGCGGAAGAGAAACGGACCACCCCATGCGATTCGAAAAGTTCACCACGCTTGCTCAAGAGTCGATTTCCGCCGCGCAGTCTGCTGCTTCTACCGCTGGAAACCCTGAAATCACGCCGCTGCATTTGCTCGCGGCGATGCTCGCGGAAAAGTCCTCGTCGACCTCTGGACTCTTGCTGAAGGCAGGGATTGACCCTGTGCGCACCCGCGATCTTGCGGAGGCTGCGCTGCGGCGACTGCCGAAGGTGCAGGGCGCCGCGACGGGAAATGCGTCGCGCGACCTCGTTGAAGTACTCAATACTGCGGAGCGCGAAGCGCAGAAGATGAAGGACGCGTACACGTCGACCGAGCACCTGATGCTCGCGCTTGCGGAAGTGAAGAGCGATGCGAAGGAAGTGCTTTCCACGCTCGGCGTCGATCGGAAGCGCGTGCTCGCAACCGTCGAATCCATTCGCAAATCGTCGGGTGTCACAAACGTTGCCGATCAAAACGCGGAACAGAACTACGAAGCGCTGAAGAAGTACGGCATCGATCTTGTTGAAAAAGCGCAACAGGGAAAGATCGATCCCGTCATCGGTCGCGATGAAGAGATTCGTCGCTGCATGCAAGTGCTCTCACGCC